>RFLC01000140.1 GCA_003694055.1 Candidatus Pacearchaeota archaeon
CGTGTAAGTTGCAGGGTCTGTTGGGGATTCTTTTGCGTTGCTCCATTGCGGTGGTGTGTCATCAGCAGTTGGCCATTGCACAACCTCCCACCTACCATTTTGAGTCTGGCCATTATCCATGTAATAATACTCAATCGCTGTTGAATTGACAATCATTGTAGCGAACAAACCTCTCGGATAAGCTGTTCCGGGTCCAGTAGAACGATCATTAGTAAAAACAGAAGAAATATTCAAATCAACAGCATTTGAAATTGTGACATTAAACGACCCTGGCTCAGTTCCTGAGCCAGAGGATTTTGTAAAAGTTCCTCTCTGAACATTCATATCAAAAGGCCCTCCTGACTGCAGGTTTTCTATAATCCAAGCAACTCCTCTATGCCCGCTCGGAGTCGTAGCACCGCTCTCTAATTGAAAACTCACCTGGCTAGTGGAAGAAAGCCAGACCTCCTGCCCGTGCTCATCCAGCCCTTCATCACCATCATCAATTGCTTTCTGCACATGAATGAATGCTTTGCTCAAATCATTTAAAGCTGTAGGTATTGTTTCAGTTTCAATTGTTCCTGCTGAAGTGTAATGATGCTCAACCCTCTGAATTCTCCAGTTTTTCTCCTCAAACTCCACCACAGCATACGAAACAGTGACCGCATCCCCTGTTGTTCCTTGAGTTCCCCTGATTAACCTCATCGTGGTTTCGTTATCAAAGTAAGTGTAAGTTCTCTGGTGCTCATAATCACTCCTTCCTGTGTCAGGGTTCCTCACGCCAGTTATAAAACCTACCATCTTGCTAGCGTTTATCCCTCCTGTAAATGTTTCTGTCTCGTTATTTCCCGTAGTAGCAAAAGTGTGCTCTCCCTGTTTCCTAACAACAAACTCGTTGGAGCCCCCTTCAGGCCCCGTGTATTCAACAATTTCCCAAGTTACTCTTGTGTTAAATGATGCAGTGGAAGGTCTGTTAATTGCGATAGCTGTTTCATTGATGAAATAAATTGAAGCAGTCACATCATCAGCATTTGCGCTTCCTTGAGCGTCATCTCTTCCAGAACCAGTGTGACGTGTTCCTGTAATCCTAACGAACGCTCTTGACAAATTTGAAACTGCCTCAAAATCTGTTGGCGCGGTAAGCACAACACCAGTTCCTGTAACTCGCGTTAAGCCCCTCTGAACTTTAAAGTCATTCACCATGTTGTGAGCGTATGCCTTCTGTCCGCCAAAATCAAACTCTAAGTGGTGCGCGCCGATTGTATTCACGCGGCTCCTCTCATAACCAGTTTCGTTGCATTCGTAATTCTCAATAAAAACAGAGTTGTTTATCCATTCATAGCTCCGCACATTTCCGCCGCAAGCAACTTCCACAAATTTCAAATCCTCGCTGTTGGTTTCATTGCTCCAAGTTGTTCCGTCTACTGCCCTAATTGTCAAGTTTGCCCTTCCTGAAGTTAAAAAGCGCACCTCCCAAATCCCCCCGACGCTAGGCCTGCTGTGCGTATTCAATATCTCAATTGAGACATTGAAAGTCTGATTGCTCAAATGCGGAACAACCCACTCAACTTTGTCAAGCAGCCCGTTGTTGTCAGAGTCAAAAGCGTTAAACCTCATATCCTTATTTTCCTCATTCCAATGAACCTTTATCAAATCCTTTTGCTCAGGCGTCAACAATTCCCGAATAGATGTTTGAGCAACCACATCCTTGTAATGCAAATCAGAATAAACTAAAACTTTCTTTTCCCTATCCGAAAGCTGAACTTCCTCAATCTGCGGCGCGGGAGTTTCAAACTCTACAACATACTCGCCGCTCTTGCCTTCGATATTCAAACCTTTTGGGAAGGATGCGGGATTGCTATCGAATTTTATCTCACTCTGAGTTCCGTTTTCTAAAAGAAAGACCTTGACTTTGCTCAAGTCCACAGAACTCGGGATTTGTACAAAGGTGTTAGCTTCGCTTTTGTTCAGGTACTTGAACCATTTCACCGGCTTGCCAACCTCTGCTTTGCCCTGAACAAACTCATCAAATCCTTCTGAAACAACATTTGCGCTTTCTGACGCCGTCCGCGCATCTCTTATCGCTTGTTTCTCAGGAAAGTTAGTTTGTGAGGGGCTGGTACTAGCACCGGTTTCAACAACCCTGAACATGTAGTTTTGAGTTGCACCATCAGACTCAACGACAACTTCATAGGTGCCGGTTTCGCGCGGCTGGAAAATGAGCACATCATCGCTGCCGCGCTTGACGTACGAGGTGCTGGGGGTTTTGATTTTCACAACATAGTTATCAATTCCCTTCAAGTTAATCTTCACGCTCTCTCCTAAAGTGTAAACTTTCTTGTCAATCACTGCTCCTGACAAAACAAGGCTCAGCACAACGCCAACTAAAAGTAGGAGTAGGACAAACACCAAACCGAGCTTAATAACCCCTTTTTTGTCCATTTAACACCCAATTTAGCTTGTTTCCTCATTTTTTATATGTTATGCTTCTCGAGAATAATCCTTGCTTGCAAGTTTTGCGGCGCGCAAGTTGCAGAGTAGTAGGGTAACTTAGAGTTCTCCTACACAACCTAAATAAGTGCTTGGCAAATGCGCGGTATCTGGTCTTTCCCTTTTGCAATGATTGTTGGCGCGCATCCACGTTTCTTGTTTCCAGAAAGGAGAGAGTGTTAAAGTGCCAGAGGCTCGCAGCACAGCTTGCTCATTCTCTGTGCGAACCACAACTTTGTGACATCCTCCCCGCACTAAAGTGCGGGGCTTCCATAAGCAGCGTGGTGCGTGTCTTGCCCTCTCACGTATTCCTTTGCTTGTTCAACTTGTATAAATCCAAGACTTGAAGCAAACTTCCCTGGACTCCACAAATGTCCTCGCGGATACCTCAGCCTCGCCTTTGGGTTCTTC
>RFLC01000141.1 GCA_003694055.1 Candidatus Pacearchaeota archaeon
GAACACATTAATGCTCAAACTCTTATCTTAAATTCTAGCCAGCCGTTCACGAAACAAATAATTGCCGACGACATAGAATCTGGAAGCTCAGAATCCGGAGATTTCTCCTTCACTGTTAAAGATTTGTCTGGAAACTTAGATGTAAAGATAGACAACTTCGGAGTGTTAAACATCACCCCTCAAAGTTCTGACATTGGCTTGCACGAAATAGAGCTTTGCGTTACAGATACTGGAGTAGAAGGCATAGAGAACAAAATTGGTTTTTGCGGGAAAGGAGATTTAAGGGAAACCTCTTGCTCAAAATTTCAAGTTGTAGTAGTGGAAAACAACACGCCTCCCACGATAATTTCCTCTAATTCCACAAATCTAACTAAAAGAATTTTCAGCACAGACACCTTGAATTTTGAAATCTTTAAGTTTGACCCAGAAGGTTTGCTCCCAGACACATATTGGTATGTTGACAGCCAATTGAAAAAAGTAGATTCAGGAAGTTCTGAAGATAAGTTCTCCTACTCATTTGGTTGCAATTCTTGGGGAAAGCACAGCATAAGAGCAGTTATTTCAGATGGCTTGTTAAACGATTCTGTTCAATGGAACGTTGACATAACAAAAGTGAACTGCGCAGAGGGAATTTTGCCAGGAGAGGTAATTGACAGGGAAAATTGCACAGAGGAATGGGCTTGCTACGATTGGGAGCTATGCCAGAATACTGCCCAGTCAAAAGAGATAGGTGTTTTATCAAACGACGATTATGCAAAAATTTTAGAGCAATGCAACCTTCAGGGTTTGGACGAGGAAACTTGCGGATTTCAGATTAGGAACTGCTTTGACATTTCTCAATGCAACTCCTTAAACAACAAGCCGCTTGAAATTAGAGAATGCAAGTTTTCATTAGAGCCAAGTTGCTCTGACGGAATAAAAAATTGTCATGATGGGGAGTGCGAGTTCCTTGTTGACTGCGGAGGTCCCTGCGAGGCATGCGCAACTTGCTCAGATAATATTAAAAATCAAGGAGAGGAGGGAGTTGACTGCGGAGGTCCCTGCGTAAAGCAATGCCCTGTTAAAGTTCTAACC
>RFLC01000142.1 GCA_003694055.1 Candidatus Pacearchaeota archaeon
GATTTGATGAACTTGGCAACTCGCGTGAGAAGGGTTTGGATTTTGCGCGCAATTTCCGAGAGTATGAACTTGGTTATTTTAACAGCTCTTGCAATTGACAGACGCAATTTTATGCGATAATAAACTGCCCATGCAGGAGTGATTGAGCGTGCGAAGTTTTTCAACTTTATGCGCGTCCGGAACTTAAACAACTCATACTTGTACTTGAACCTCTCTGTCGCGCTCAGCTCCAAGTTCGCGGGAACAACTCGCAAGGGTTTTACTTTTTCCTCTTTTCCCTTGGTTTTGTTGTTTTTCGGTTGATAAAAACTTGTTTTCTTTAGGAAGTTCGCCAACTCGCGCGCGTAATTTTCTCTAGCTTGCGCAAGCTCTTTTTTGTAAAGTTGCTCAGCTTCTTTGCGAGATTTTCCTTCGCGCAGATTAGCTAGAAAGTTCTCGTCGGCTTTCTCAATTGCTCGTTGGTAATTTGCCTCAATCTCCTCAAGGTCCATTCTAACTGCACACGCACGAGCATGTGTGACAATTCAGTTCTGCACGTGTGAAGTTAAAACTCTCCATGTCAAGCTCGAGAAGCTCGCATCTCTCTTTACAACGCACTTTGCACACTCCCTCGTCGGCAATTGTGTGAATCAACTTTCCTGCAATGATTGAGCACTCGTCAAGAATCTTGAATTCTGTTCGCTCTCTTTTCTCTCCAAACTTCTGCAAATTAATGTAGCCATTCTCGGCAGCAAGCATGAACAACAGCGCAATCAGCACAAGAGACAAGAGGAGAATCATAATCAAAATCCATCGGGAATTTCTTTTTTGCCTGACTTTTTTGGCGCGCGCGCGGCGTGAAACCTTTCTCCTTGCTTTCATCCTAGCACTAACTCCGCGAGGTATATAAAGTTTGTCAAATTTAACGCGTGAGGGGCGCGCGCAGGCAACGCAAACGAAAATGTTTTATATTTTGAAAACAAATGTATTTATGCCATTTTTTACAAAAGAGGGTGATATAGTTGACCTAACAGAACTTGAGAAAAGGGGTTTGCTAAATCTGAAGAAAAAAACGAAAGATGAGAGTGATGGTTATGTTGAGGTGCAGCCGGCGAATCAGGCGGGAGGACTAGCGGATGGGTCTGCTGGCGCAACTCAGGAGTCGGGTCTGCCTTTTTCTTTTCTCGACAATGCAGGGGTCCAGCATAGCGGCATGGGCGAGAGCTCTTCGGGAAGCAGCGGGATTTTGAACGAGGTTGAGGAGAAGTTGAAAGATGTGGCGCATTTGAGCGTTAGGCTTGATGACTTTGAGTACAAGCTGGAAAGGGTGAGTGAGAAACTCGAAGCACTTGAGGAGAAAGTGAGGCGGCTAGAGGGTTAATGGACCCGCCGAGAATCGAACTCGGACCTCCTCCATGCCATAGAGGCGTTCTACCATTATACTACGGGCCCGATGTATGGACGCATGCCCGGTTTAAAAGCTTAACTTGATAATTCTGAATGTTTCGCTGGAACAAGATTTTCAGATATAGTAAGGACTTTAGAACCGAAAGTTATATTAAGAGCTCTTTCGTTTAGTAAGGATGAGGGGGACAGCAAGTGCGAGGCTTACTCAGCGCTATTCTGGTGTTTCGGAGGGGGTTGTGCGGATTGAGGTTTCTCGCGCTGAAGGCAGTGATAGGTATGCTCTAAGGACAATTCCGCAAGAGGTGCATCCTGACATGATGTACTCTCCGCGCTCGCGCCTTCCTAGCGCAGTTGAGGCGTATGCACTGAGCGTTTGGCACGAGTTTCAGAGAGAAAGTTGTGGCGGGTGCAAGATGGAGTTGAGTTTTTCCTCAAGCGCGTGCAATAGTTTATCCCGCGAAGAAAGAGTTGAGCTTGGAGCCATACTCGAAAGTGTTGTGAGCGAGCTAGAGCAAGAGTGATGAGTTCTCTTAGATTTTTCCGAGAGCTAAGTTGAGACGAGCAAGAGCGTTGGGGCAATTGCGCACGGCATGCAATTAGATGAAACTTTTGGCGAGATTTTTCTCATGCACTTCTAGTCAGGATAACTAGCTGTTTAGGCACGTTTAGGGTTGCGCTAAATGACTTGCTTGCTAGGTTGGGTTGCGCTTTAGCAATTTTTGGATGTTGGTTAGATTTCCCTGTCTTTTAATTTTGTAATTATCAGCCTGAAACCTATGAGGCGAAACGAGCATTTCTTTGTTAGTTTTGATTTTATCTCATTTACCATTGCGTTAATTTCAGTTTTGTCGCGCGTGCATGAGCGCAGGAAATGCACTCTCACTTGTTTGTGGTTTTTCAGAGCTAGGTTGAGCGAATTTAGAACTCCATCAGTGAGACCATGTTTGCCGATTTGAAAATTCGCAACAAACTTTTTCATGTTATTCAATCTTAAATCCTCCTGACGGAAGCGCGCTTATCAACTCGCGTTCGCTGATTGCTTCTTGCGTGAGGACTTGCAGTTTTGCAAGCAGGTATTCTTTATTAATTTTTCCAGGACGAAGGGTGATTGGTTTTTTTGTGCGAGTGTTTTTTATCGCTTTCCACGCACTGCCGCGGGTTATTGTGCCTGTTGGCACTGCTCTCAGAACTCCTTCTTGACGGGTAAGCGCTAGCTCTAGTTTCGCGTTCTGCTTAGCCACCACCCCGCGCACACCCCAGGTGCCTTCTTTCATCTGCTTTGTTTTGTAAATCTGAGATAGTTTGAATGAGTGCACCTCTGCCTCGGATTTTCCAGCGCGCCATTGCCTGCTGAAGCATGCTGTGAACGCAGCTACCTCTTCTTTTTCTTGCTTTGTAAGTTTCTCTGGCGCTTTTAGAGGTATTGCAAAAGGGCTGCCAGGCAGAGCTGTGTGAAAAACCAATAATTCCTTTCCTGACTTTTTGAACTCTTTCAAAAGCTGCTCATTCTGCATTGCTGACTTTCCACCGATGACTAAAGTTTTTTTTGAGGTGTAGAACCATCTGAATTTTTTGAAGTCCACTAATGGATTTGCGTTTAGGTTTGCATGCTTTCTCATCAAACAGCGAGAGAGTTTGAGTTTTTAAAGGTGATGGGTGGGCGAGTTGTTTGGAGCGGGCTTATGGGTGAGTGGTAGTTTGGTGCAAGTGTTTGTGGTTTTGGATGTTGCGTTTTGAGTGGCGCGCAAACGCAGCGCGCGCGAGCGTGGGACGAGCGTGCGTTGCTGAGCGCTTGCGTAAGGGTGCGCTTTAGACATCGCTCGAGATAAAAAATTTATCGTTGGCAAAACCTGGGAGTTATTGGAGAAGTTAATGCTTAATAGGGCAAAGAGCAGACTATGTTGCTTTCATAAGCTACGCAGTTTAGTGTTGAGTGATGTAACACTCATTTTCTGGGCAAGCACTTTGAAACTTTGACTAGCTGGGTTTTGCATGTTGTAGTGCAAAACTGGCAAACAACTTCGC
>RFLC01000143.1 GCA_003694055.1 Candidatus Pacearchaeota archaeon
AATTTTAAATTAAGCAGCTTTCTTTAATTTCCTCGGACTTATGATATTCTCCCGTCTAACTTTCACATCGCTGTACCCTGCTTCCCTGGCTCTTTCAGCTGTTTCCTCATACCAACTCTTTCGCAAGCCGAGCTCTCTCCTCAACTTGCAGAAGTTCTAAGAGACGTGCTAATCAACTTAGTTTCAACTTCAATTTCGGATAAGCATTAAAGAACAACCTTGCTCACCCCATAAACTTCCTCAAAGCAGGGTGCATATCAACTGCATGCTGTTGTGCGATGCTCTGGTAAAGCTGGTAGGTTATCATCACTGTCAAAAGCAAGGCCGTTCCCCGGGAAATTGTTCCGAGCAAGTTGGAAACTGCTGCAAGCAAACCAATAGCAAACCCTCCCATAATTGTCAACGGTCCAATGTAACGCTTTAGTATGGCTTCAAGCACCCTCGGATCTTTCCTAAAGCCCGGCAGCTGCAATCCAGATGAGGCAATGCGTTCTGCTTGCGAGGCGGCATCCATTCCAGAGGTCTTGACCCAAAACACAGAAAAGATTGTTGCAAAAACTGCGTAAAATAACAAGTGAGCAAATGACTGCCATATCATGCTCACCTGCAAGCTATTCCTAATCGCTGCCTGCAAGATGTTCGGACCGCGCAACCAAAAGGCAAGACCTGCGACTGGTTGGCCGTTGCTGAATGTTCCAAGAAAAGTTGGATGGCCAAGCCAGTTTTGCAAGAGCGTTCCAAAGAGCTGGATGTTTGCTGACAACGCAGTCACAAGGATGACCGGCAAAACTGAAGCATAGAAGAAAGGCAAGGGCCACTTAACCCCGTATCCGCGAATGCGCTCGTAAGTTAAAGGTATCTCAACTTTCAAACTCTGCGCCCACACAACAACTAGGAAAACAAAAATCGTAGAGAAAATTGTCGCCAATGCAACAAGAGCCTCGCGAGGAGCGTTATTAATTATTGACTGAAGCACGACCAAAATCGCACCGCGGCAAGGGGTGTTGGAAAAGTCAGTCAAACAATTACTCCCGTCTGGAGTTATGAACTGGAAAAGCCCTGTGAAAATTGCCCACGAAATTCCAGCGACGATAAAGAGCGAAACGCCCGAACCAAAGCCCCACTTCTGCGCAACCTCGTCCATGAGAACGATGGCAAACCCTCCCAAGATAAGTTGCAAAATCAAAATCCCAGTGTAACCAGGAATTGGCTGTAAGCCGCCCATCAGCACATACACCACTGCCTCGAAAACTATGAAAAATATCACGCCAACTTTTTGCAAACCCTGAAAATACTTCCTCCCCTCTGCTGTCTTTGTATCAATGTTCAAAATTCCTGAGCCGACAAGCAACTGCAACACTATTGACGCCATCACTATCGGGCCAATTCCCAAGCTGATGATGCTCCCAAAAGGCGAAGCAAGCACAAGCCGCAGAAACTCCAGGTTAGCAAGCGCATTGTTGCTCAAGCCAAACAACTCTATGTTCGCAAGCACAAAGTAAGCTATAAGTACAACAAGTGTCCACTTCAGTTTCACGTTAAAGCTCAACCTTTTCTCACGCGGTTTGCGCACTTCAGGCAGGTTCTGCAAAATCGCGCGCACGTCAAACGCCATCACAAACCCAAGCGAGAAGGATTTTTAAAATTAACCGCTCAATGCTAAGGTGTGTTATCCGAAAATTAGTTCTTAACGCTGATAAAAATCGGCGTATGAAATTAACAAGAAAAAGTTGATTGAACTAATTGGCCTCAAAAATAGGGGCGGACATTGTATCAAGTAAAGAAAAGGTAGGAATTACCGTCGGAAGAGGTAACAAAAGATGAGAGAATAATGGCAAGGCAGACAGAGAAAGTATAATGTTTGCGCCTCATAATTAAGGGCCCTGATATAATGGATTTATTTTACTTAAAATAAAAACGAAATTCAACAGCGTTAGAAAATATTAATCAGGTAACACGCGCTCAATGCTAAAGACAAAAAATGCTCAAGACAAATGGAGTGGTTTTGTTCTCGCATCTTTTCCTAACCAAAGTTTTGCAAAACAAAAAGGGCAGCTAAGAAAGCGCGAAGTTGGAAAAGCGCTTTTTCACTCGCTGCGCTTGCCATCCAGCTAGAGCTGTTGATTTCAGTTTCAAATCATCGCCCGCAAGAATAATTCAACCTTTGCTCTGGCTCAGCGCTTGTTTCACCAACCAACGCGACAAAAAGAACTCTCGCCTATAAACCCTATCTTTAATCACCAACCACACAAAGTCAGTGATAGAGTGAAAAAGCATTCCAACAAAAATAAAGAAAAACAAACTGAACTTCAGACCAATTAAAAAAACAAGCAAATGAAACTCAATGGTATGAAAAACATGTAACTTCCCCTTGCGCCTTATCCCCCTTCTCCGTTCTCTTTTTTCCTCCAACTCAAGCCTCCGGTAGAAATCAAACGCGTCGCGCAATGACCAACGGCCTGTCTCGAACACTGCAACAGCGTAATGATCAAAGTCAATCAGAAAAGAGGACAGAAAAATAACTATTGCGTTCACAAATCCAATTGAAGGAAACAGGGCTAACAAAATTAAAGCGAAAACTGCTCCGAGCAAGATATGCCATCGAGGTAACATAGGAAATCTAAGCAAGAGAGTATTTAAATGTTGAACGGTTAAAAGTAGCCAGTTACCAAAAGATATATTAAACTCGCCATGTAAAAAAGCGCATGAGTAGAAGCCTAAGCGTAATAGTCCCAGCTTATAACGAAAGAGAGAATATTGAGATATTGTACAACGAAACATATGAGGTGCTTTCAAAGATTAAAAGATCAAAAATAATATCTGACTTTGAAATTATCATTGTAAACGACGGTTCTACAGATGGAACAGACGAGATAATAAAAAAGCTGTGTAAAAGAAAAGGCTCTAAGCTAGTTGGGATTTCTTTAAGAAAAAACTTCGGTCAAACGGCTGCCTTGAAAGCAGGAATTGATGCTGCGCGAGGAGATTTGATTGTAACAATGGATGCGGATTTGCAAAACGACCCTGCAGATATTCCCAGGTTAATTGGCAAGCTAAAGGAGGGTTATGACGTAGTTTCAGGATGGAGAGCAAAAAGGAAAGACCCCCTAGGAAAGAGAATGGCATCAAAAATTATAAACTTACTTCGCAAAAAGATGATAGGAGATGAGCCTCATGATTACGGAGGTTCACTTAAAATTTACGAAAGAGAATGCCTAAAAGACCTTGAACTCTTCGGAGAGTTACACAGATATGTAACAGGATATCTTTTCATAAAGGGGTATAAAATAGGTGAAATAAAAGTTAACCACCGACCAAGAAAGTTTGGAAAAACAAAATACAAATTCAATCGCGCTATCAACGGTTTGTTGGACCTTTTCTTTCTTAAATTTTGGGCTAGTTTCTCACATAGGCCTCTCCACTTTTTTGGACGTTTAGGCATTTATCAATGGGCTCTTGCAGTGATAATAGTAATAGAACAAATAATAAAGGCAATATACATAAAGAAACTGGAACTTGGTCCACTTTTGGCGCTCGCATCAATGCTGGTTATAACCGGACTCATCACAATCATCTTTGGTTTTCTATTTGAAGTAACTTCTAGAGAATACTACAAAGACAAAAAAATTTACAACGTCAGAGAAATAATCAGGTCTAAGTAAAATGTGTGGAATCGCTGGCTTTAGCTGGAATAATAAGCACTTAATTTCTGAGATGCTTAACAAAATAAAACATCGTGGTCCAGATG
>RFLC01000144.1 GCA_003694055.1 Candidatus Pacearchaeota archaeon
AGTGCACTTCCTCAACATCCCAGACCATTGAGCAGTCGGGTCAAACACCAGCACAGCAATGCCTTTCATCAACGCCTCCTCGATAATCACCTGCGCAGATATGCTCTTCCCCCCTCCTGTTGCTCCTGCAATAATTGCGTGGGTTGTCAAGTCATCAAGGTTAAGGTAAGCAGGAACATTTCTCTCTGCAATCTTACCAATTTTAATTGACCTCTCTCCCGGCTTTGGCAGCAAGTCAAGCTCAAGCGGAACATGATACCTTTTCTTGCGCTGTTGATAGTGCCTGTAAAGGAAAAAGTTCAACGAGGCAAAACCAACAACTGCCATTCCAAGGAAGATGACCCAGAGCGGAATGCCGAAGAAAGAGTAAAGATAAAACGGCCTGCGAATCACGAACGGCGCAACAGCGCTCGAGAACAAGTCCAGATAGTGCGCCTCTGCATTCACAAGGTACTCTCCTTCTTGCATCACAACCGGAAGTTCAAACTCTTTAAGCAAGGTAAGCGAGTTATCAATTTCCACCTCTTCCTTGTCCTCAAGATAAACGCGCGTTCCATTCGGGCCTGTTATCACATGCTTCAAATTCACCTTGTACTTCTGATTCGTGAGCAAGTTCTTCAAAACCAACCTGTACTTCAGCGGCTCGCCGAGAGTCAGCACTGGCTTAACAAGCTCAATGCCCATCTCAAGAGTTTCAATCGGCAACTTCCTCGGCACAATCTCAATCTTCACTGGAATTTCTGACTCAAGATCCCCGCTAATAATCAACTTCCCTCGATAAACCCCCACTGGTTTTGTTCCGTAAATTGTGAGCTTGAGCTTATCAAACGAATTCACCGGCACGCTCATCGCGCTCTTGTCCAACTCAATAATGTCCTTCAACTCGTCAGTCAGAGAAAACTGCACCTTCAACTCCCTGCTCTTGAAGTTGTAAATCCCAATTGTCTCCTCGATAAAAGTGTTCTCCCTCACCTGCTTGTTTATCTCTGTTGCAGAAATCCAAAAGTCCTGCCCTGCCTCTTCAACTATCCGACGGATTTGTTGGATGTTCGTCTCTCCAGGTCCGCCTTGCTCAGCCTGCGTTGTGAAAGGCCCAGTCACAAAATCGTTCAAGTTAGCAGGTTCCATCGTGATGTTGTGATTAACTTCAGTCGTGTTTGAGGTTATATTGATTAACGCGTAATAGTTGTCATAGTTTTCCTTGACTGCGATGATTGGGTTTTGCCCGACTGCCAGGTCCACAACAAAAGAGTAGTTTCCGTTCGCATCGCTTGTTGTTTGGTTGTCCCCCATGTAAATTGCCACCCCCGACAGCGCGCTCCCGCCAGTGTCAGTCACCTTTCCATACACCTGCACAGAAACAAGTTGCCCGCCAACCGACGGAGTCTCAGCAACTAGAGTGGCATTTTTCTCAATTGTGTAGTTCGAGCTTGTTATTGTTACATTGCTCAAGTAAGGGTCATACCCATCCTTTCTAACAAGAAAGTTGTAAGTTCCTTCCAAAAGCTCAACAGAGAGATTGTAAAAACCGCTTGCGTCGGTGTAGGTCGTGTTTCCAGCCACAGTCACGCTTGCATTCTCCACCGCGCTCCCGGCTGAGTCTTTCACATACCCGTAAATGTTTGCGATTATTGAGTTTCCAATGCCTCCTGCCGGGCACTCGTCGTTCGGATCAACGTAAAAGTAATACGTTTGGGTTGTGTTCGCAGGAGTTGGGAGCAGCATTTGATAGTTCACAAGTGCGTTTGGGTTGAAGCCCTTTTGAATTGACTCATTCACATGTGCCACAAAAACCAAAGAGCCAGAGACATTAAGCACGCCAACATCAAAAATTTCATTCTCGCCGTTGTATTTGTATGTGTAGGTTGAGGGTATGTTTTCTATTTTTGTGTCGCCGAAATAAATTGTCATGTTGCGAGTGAATGTGTTGTTTGCGCAGTACGGCCTGCCTGTGCAATTAATCCATGCGTCAATCGTCGCGGGATCACCCGGTTGAATTGTCGCGCTTGCCAAGCTCAAGTTCGGGTTTGTTGAAGCATAAAACTCCGGCCCGCCCG
The DNA here is from genome assembly GCA_003694055.1 of Candidatus Pacearchaeota archaeon. GTDB lineage: Archaea > Nanobdellota > Nanobdellia > Pacearchaeales > GW2011-AR1 > UBA73. Next base: position 2,058 of record RFLC01000144.1, read on the forward strand.
GAGCGTCAAGCTGAATGCAATCAAAAAACACATCTGAGCGCTGCACATTTCCGCTCTCCAAATCCTCTGAAAGTTGCTGCGTAAAACCCGGCACGCGCAAGACAAGCCCGTAAATTCCTCCCCAAATCTCAGTTGGAAACTTTTGGGTTAGCTCAAGCTCAGTCACATAACCTGCCTGCTGCTGCACATAACTCACGAGACCTGTCCATTGCGCGAGATGCAAGCTAGCGAAAAAAACGAAAAGCAAAAAGCTCGCAAGCGTGAAAATCCCAAGAAAGTTGAGCCAAGCTTTCTCAAACCATTCCAACTTCAGCTCCCTTTCAGCAAGCTCGCGCACACCCTCTTGCCCCATTTGACTACTTTTCCGACAAACTTAATAAACTTACCTAAACTCGAGAAACAAATATTGAAACTGCATTTTCCCTTTGCAACTCCTCCTGCGATTGCAAGCAGGCGCGCATCTCAACTTTTCCGCGCGCCGCTTCCCTAACGAACGAAATAAAAAAGCTCGCGATAGTTAGCTTCCGCGCGGCGCTTCTCCAACCAGCGCAACGGAAAAACGCGCGCAAGCCAACTCATGCGCAAGGCGGCACGCTCAAATTAAAAACAAAGCAAAAATTTCTCAATTAAGATGTATATACAAACGTATATACGCAAACCCGCGCGGTTCAGAAGCGGTTCAGAAGCATTTCAGAAAAACGCGCGTCCGACACTCGCGCCGCGCGAGCGCGCAACCAAAAAATCCTAGCGTTCGCCCAATCAATGCAAACCTCTAACCGCAAAACCCTTGCCTAAGAAAGAGTCTCCCTGCCCTTTCCGTCATCTTTCGGGATTTTAACAACATCTGCCACCTTGTCTTCTTGTTTCAAACGCATAAGCCTCACGCCCTGAGTTGCCCTGCCCATAACCCTCAACTCTTTTATCGGAATCCTGATTGCAGTTCCCTTCAAAGTCACCAGCATCACAGAATCGTCGCTGTCAACTGCCAACGCCTTGACAACCTTCCCTGTGCGCTCGCTCACCTTCAAGTTTATAACCCCCTTGCTGCCCCGGCTTGTCTTGCGGTAGCTCTCCAACTCTGAACGCTTTCCAAAACCCTTTTCAGTAACGCTCAAAATTGTTGTTTGCGTTTTGTCAATGCTCACGAGCGAGACAACCCTATCAGTTTTGTCAAGCTCTGCTCCCTTGACGCCGTAGCTTGCCCTGCCCATGCCTCTCACTTCTGAAGCAGAAAACCTCACTGCTTTGCCATTGCGGGTGACTAGCATTACCTCGCTCTTCTCACTCACGCACTGCACATCCACAATTGAATCTGAACCATCTGCAGGAAGGTTCATCACCCTCACGCCCGTGCTTCGCGGTTTTGAGACAAGCTTCAACGACATCTTCTTCACAATTCCTCGCGCTGTAGCAAACATCAAAAAGTTGTCCTCTGAAAACTCCTTGATGTTCTTAACGCTAACAATTTTCTCCTCGCGTAAATTGAAAAGGTTTGCAAGCGACCTTCCGCGGCTTGCCCGCGTGCCTTCTGGCACTAGGTGCGCTTTCAACCAAAACGCCCTGCCGCGCGAAGTGAAAAAGAGCAGAGTGTCGTGCGTTGAGCATGCAATAAACTGCTTAACAAAATCATTGTCTTTCAGTTCTGCGCTCATAACGCCCATGCCGCCGCGCGCCTGCTCCCGATATGCCTGCAAGTCCACGCGCTTAATGTAGCCCTCATTGGTCACCATCACAACCACACTCTTCTCCTTGACCAAATCCTTCTCTGAGATTTCCTCAAACTTTCCAACAATTTTCGTGCGCCTCTCATCCCCGTACTTCTCTTTTATCTCCAACACTTCTTTCCTGATAACCTTCAAAACCTCACGCTCGCTTGAAAGAATCTTCTTAAGTTCAGCTATCAGTTTGTCAAGCTTCTTGCGCTCATCCTCAAGCTTCTTTCCTTCCAAACTGGTAAGTTGTTGCAGCCGCATCTCAAGAATCGCTTTAGTTTGTCTCTCGCTCAATCCGTACTTCTTCCTCAACGCAGCGTGCGCATCTGCTGTTGTCTTACTCTTCTTAATCAGCGCAATCACATTGTTAATGTCCTTCAAAGCAAGGAGCAAGCCATTCACAATCTCAAGCCTTTCCTCAGCCTTGCGCAATTCAAACTTTGTCCGGTTCACAACCACCTGCTTCCTATGTCGTAAGTATATCTCTATCAGTTCCTTCAATCCAAGCAAGCGCGGTCGTTTTCCGTCGAGAGCAATGATGTTAGCATCAAAATTGCTCTGCATTCTCGTCGCGCGATAAAGCTTGTTGATTGTGTACTTCGGCTCAGCCCCCTTCTTCAACTCAATCACCACTCTAATCTCTCCCTTTGCGCTCTCGTCCCTCAAATCAGAAACATCCGGCAGTTTTCTCTCAACAACCAGCTTAGCAATCTCTTTAACAAGCTCTGCTTTGTTTACCATGTAAGGTATCTCTGTCACAACAATATACTTCCTGCCTTTATGCTCTTCAATCTTGTGGCGAGCTCTGATTGTGATGCGGCCCTTGCCCTTGCCATAAAGCTCTTTGAAGTTGCCTGTTGCAATGCAACCCGTCGGAAAATCCGGACCTCGCACAATTTTCAACAACTCTCCCAAACTAATTTGCGGGTTGTCAATCTGCGCAGCAATAGCATCGCAAACCTCTCGCAAGTTGTGTGGCGGGATGTTGGTTGCCATTCCAACTGCAATCCCTGTCGAGCCGTTAACAAGCAGGTTCGGGAATTTTCCCGGCAAAACCTCCGGCTCTTTCAAACTGCCGTCGAAGTTAGCAACCATGTTCACTGTTTCTTTCTCAATGTCTGCAAGCAACTCCTCGGCAATCTTTGTCAGCCTTGCCTCTGTGTAACGCATCGCAGCAGGCGGATCTCCGTCGAGAGAGCCAAAGTTTCCTTGCCCCTGCACGAGCGGATAGCGCATCGAGAACTCTTGCGCAAGCCTTACCAACGCGTCATACACTGCAGCGTCGCCGTGCGGGTGAAACTTACCAATCACTTCCCCAACAACCGTCGCTGATTTTCGCGTAGGCTTGTTGTGAGCCAATCCAAGCATGTGCATTGCGTAAAGTATTCTTCTGTGCACCGGCTTCAATCCGTCCTCAGCACTAGGAAGCGCGCGCTGAACAATCACAGACATAGCGTAATCAATGTACGCCTTCTCCATTAGTTCCACAATCTCGGTTTGCTCAATCTCAGAAGGATCGATGTTGAAATCATTAATTTTCTTTTGAGGCATACCTCCAAAAGCGCAAGTTGCTTTATAAAACTTTCTAACAAATTTCGCGTTTGTCGACGATAATCGCGCAGAAAGCGCAATTGCAAGGGCTAGCAAGGCGCCAGCTCAACCCAGCCAGCGCAACTCCGCATAACAAATTTTTAAAACACAGAATTCATCTCAACAAAATGAGATTGATGTCAAACCTAAACCAAGCTTTAAAAAAATTCTGGCGCTTCTTGAACGAGGACAACTGGAAGTCAACCGCTGTTTTGCTCCTGCTCATCATTATTTTCATCCGCTTTATTTTCTTCCCAACGCTCTCGTTCATTACCGCAAGCCCTGTCCCAATTGTCATAGTTGAATCTTGCTCAATGTATCACGACAGAAGCTTTGACGCGTGGTGGGACTTCAACAACTTTTGGTACGTCAAACACAACATCTCAAAAAAGGATTTTGAAAAGTTCCCATTCAAAAACGGCCTGAACAAAGGCGATGTAATTTTCGTTTGGGGGCGCTCTCCTGTCAAGCAAGGCGATGTTATAATCTTCAAACCAAACCCAAACTCTATCGCGCGCAACCCAATAATTCACCGAGTCATCTCTCTTTCCCCGCTCGCAACAAAAGGTGACAACAACCAAATCCAACTTGTCCCTGGAAACAACATCAACTCAATCGACGAAACTCACATAAGTGAAGAGCAAGTCATGGGAAAAGCAGTCCTACGCATTCCGTACATCGGCTGGCTAAAGCTGGTTTTGTTTGAGCCGCTCAGACCGGCAAACGAGCGCGGATTTTGCAACTAGCCCGAACGCAGCAAATGTGAACTACCGCCCGCTAAAGCGCGCGTTCTAGCGGATGGAAATCAAAGTTAATTGCTCATCCATCTTTCCGCGCGCAGCAATGCTTGCCTTGGTTGTGCGCCTGCAAAACGCGCTCCACTGAACAATGCTTTCACGCGTCGCCAGACAAATAGGCGCGCGCCGCCCAGCGCTCGCGCAAGCTTCCAAACGCGCTCGCTTTCCATAACTTTCCGCCGATAAGCTGGTGCGAGTATGGTGTGGTAATTGAACTCGCCGACATCAACGCAACAGCTATCGACTTAGAATTTCATTATTCAGATTAACATTCCTGCTCACTTTTTTATTATTTTTTAGAAATATAATCTTACTAAAAGCTCGCGCCGAGATAGAAATTCGTCACCAAGCTAAAGCGCGCGGCAGAGCGTGTCACACTTGGGTGAGCTTCTAAAACCTGTCTGGAAAGAATTTTAAACCCCGCAAGTTTCGCGTGCAAATGATTGTTAAGCTCCTCGGAGGAATTGACCTAGTGGCATCGCTCCTTTTCCTAAGTTTGATTTTCAACATCCAACCGCCGCCGCAGTTAATGGTGTTCGCGAGCATCCTGCTTTTTGTTAAAGGTTTGTTTGTCTTCAGCGGCGATGTGCTGAGCGTGATTGACCTCTTCAGCGCTGTTCTCCTCGCACTCTCAATCGCTTTCAGCGTCCCCCAAATCCTGCTCTGGCTCTCTGCGTTCTTTCTCCTCTCAAAAGCAGTTGTGAGTTTCATGTAACCCAATACTTACTAAATGTGCTGACTATCCTCCAACTCCGAACTAGCAGGGTTTTGCAGTCAACTAGAAAGCAGGCAAACTCCCGCTCCTGCGCTCTCCGCCACCTCCCGCGGATAAGCTGCCGTGAGAATACGATAAATCTCAAAACTGCTCTCGTGTCCTCGCGCACCTCCAGTCGAATGCGATGAAGTCTCTTTAGAAATGCGCTCACAAACATACTTGCACGGCGAGCAACACTGCCATTTAATTTTTTGGCAGGCTTCTAAAAAACATGCGAAGGATTTTTAATCGCTAGTTTTGTTTAACTTTTGCCCGAGTAGCTCAGCCTGGATAGAGCGACGCCCTCCTAAGGCGTAGGTCGCAGGTTCAAATCCTGTCTCGGGCATTTGCAAGCTAACAATGCCTGCCAGTTACGCAAGAGGCAAACATTTATCTACTTTGCTAGAAACAATTAAAGAATGAGAAGTCATGAGATTGACGCTGTCCTTGCGCTTGCAGTCCTCTTTTCCATTCTCTTCACAAACTCAAAATCTCTAGCGATAGTGTTATCTTCCATTCTTGCTCTGCATGCGATTTCTCACGTCGGAAATTGGTGTAAGTGCAACCAATCAGCTGCGCGCCGCGCGGCAAAGCGTAAAAAGCGCTAACCCTCCTAGCTGATTCTTTCCAACTTCACAATGCTTGCGTTAGTTGAAATTTCCTTGCATGGCAGGTTTTCCGCGCGGCACTTCTCCAGCCAGCGCAACGGAAAAGCGCGCGCAAGCCAACTCATGCGCAAGGCGGCGCGCTCAAATTAAAAACAAAGCAAAAATTTCTCAATTAAGATGTATATACAAACGTATATACACAAACCCGCGCGGTTCAGAAGCTTTTCAGAAAAACGCGCGTCCGACACTCGCGCCGCGCGAGCGCGCAACCAAAAAATCCTAGCGTTCGCCCAATCAATGCAAA
>RFLC01000145.1 GCA_003694055.1 Candidatus Pacearchaeota archaeon
ATCCACAGGAACTATTTTGGTATCAAGAGAGAGGTTAACTAAGGTCACAGAAGGCGCTTCCAAAAGATTCACGCTCGCATTTCCCTCGTAAGTTCCGTTTGCTGAGTAAACAACAACCAACTCCCCGTCGTAAGCATTGATTGTCGCTGAGTAAAACCCTGTCTGGCCTGGCGGTCCTGAGGTTTGGGTTTGCACAAAGCTCCCGCTCTGGGTTGCGTTGATTGTGACTGTTGTTCCTGCCGGAACTTGCGTTGTTCCGTCGGAATGGAAGACATAACCTTGCACGACATGCAATTGCGGCGGCTGCTGCGCCACAGCAACATTTATCGTATCGTAATAAGAGTTCTCAAAACTCTCTCCGTCGCTCGAGCATCGCGTTGTTACCTTGATTTGGGTGTTCCCCTCGTTGTTCGCGCGCACCTCAAACTTTCCTGACTTTGTCGTTCCAAGAGCAATGTCACCTAGCAAAATACTCTTGTTTGAGTTGGATGTGACATTAACAACGCTCTCGTTTGTGAAACTTATGGTGGAGTTGCAGGCTGTGCTGTCTGCCCCGCCTATCGCCTCGACCGTGAAGCTGACATTAAAAACTGTCAACTTGTCAAATCGAGAGTTGTCTGCTGGCGAGGTGATTGTTGTGTTTGTTTCTGCCGGCCTCGTTGTGTTTAGCGTTAAGTTGAACTCAACCACTGAAGGAGATGCAGGCATGATTGCTGTGTCTCGCACAAACATCGTTGCATTGAAAGCAGTCACAATCACCTGCTCATTCGCGCTTGCGTTAAAGCTTGCTGAGTAAAACCCTGTCTGGCCTGGCGGTCCTGAGGTTTGGGTTTGCACAAAGCTCCCGCTCTGGGTTGCGTTGATTGTGACAGTTGTTCCTGCCGGAACTTGAGTTGTTCCGTCGGAATGGAAGACATAACCTTGGAGAGTGTAAAGCTCAGGCGGTTGCGCGATGATTAAGTAAGCGCCAAGCAAAGCGAACAGCGCAAGCCCGACCGCAAACGCAGACGCGCGAAAGCTTGAAAGCCTTGCCTCGACAAACTCTGCCACTCCAACGCGCGCCTTCCAAACCATTGCAAAACTTGAGCAGGGAATTATATAAATTATTCGTGGAAAAGTGTATAAAAAGCGAGTTCCGCGCAAGCTCGCGCGCTGCTCTGCTCGCGAATCATGTCAGCAGTGCGCGCATTGCACAAACATCTCCGAGATTTAAAATCAGATAAACCAAACTTTTTTAAAGTGTGCGTTTTGAATTATGCTATGCGGCAAGGAAGAAAGCTCACAGGGGGAAGGTATAAACGCAGCAGGAAGAAGAAGTTGCATGAATTGCCTCGCCAACCTAGAACCACAAAGTTGAGAGAGCGGAAACTCAAAAAGATTAGAGCGCGAGGCGGGGCGATAAAAACCACGCTCCTGTCAGAGAAATCTGTTAATCTCTCGACGAAAAAAGGAGTTGTGCGCACTGAAATCTTAAACGTGCTGGAAACCCCGCAAAACGTTTTCTTGGCAAGACAAAATATACTTCTGAAAGGAGCAATTGTAGAAACTCCTTTAGGGAAAGCGCGCATAACAAACCGGCCTGGCCAAGAGCCAATGGTAAACGCAGTTCTTTTGGAAGAGAAAGATTAACTCTGCGTAGGAATGATTTTGAGGGGTGAAATTTTCTAGCCGCCGGCTTTTGACGCCCGAGCTCACGCTCAAACTCGTGCTCCCGACGTTGCCTGCCAAGATGCGCGCGCCTCGCGCGAACGCCAGTGGGCGCGGTGCTAGTAACCTGCGGCTTTGCGTATATACGTTTGTATATACAATTTCCCACACAACAACTCACTGCTTGCGCACTCTCAAACGCCAGCGCGCCGCCGATGAAAAAAACGCGGCGCAGCTTTAGACGCGCGCCACCAAAAACCTTGCGCAAAAACATCTGCGCTGCTCCAAGCTCAAAATTTTGTCTTACGGAACATATGGCATTAAACGAAGCTCGGCGCGGCCCAATTGGTACGAATGCAACTTGTTGTTGGAACCGTTTAACTCTTGTTATATTCTCTGAGCATGGTGAATGTCAAAGAGTGGCGAAGGCAACCGCAGAAGTCGGTCGGAGCACTTGCTATTTTCCCAAGATGTATTTATATGCTTTTTCAAAAAGAATATCAAATTTGGTTAAATCAACATTGCTATCTTCTATTTTATATAATGCCTGTTTCCATTCATCTTCATATCTAAATAATTCATATCCATCAATTTTTGTTAATAGCTGTGCTGATGTTGTGCTTA
>RFLC01000001.1 GCA_003694055.1 Candidatus Pacearchaeota archaeon
AGCGAGGCGCGCGCTTTTTCGAGTGCCGCGTGCGCGCGCCAGACGCTACAAAACTTTATAAACAACAACGCACTTAGGAAAGTATGGCAAAAAAAGGGGCTAAGAGGAAGACTACTCGACGGAAATCAACTGCGGCAAAAGAATCACACGATGAGTTGATGAAAATTCTGATTCAGAATCTTGTTGAACTGCAAAAAATTAATGTTGATTTGAGCGCAAAGTTTGACAAACTAGCGAAGGAGATTTCTCATTTGCTTGCGTTGTTTGAGATAGCTGCAAAGAATTTTGCGAAGAGCATGCCGGTGAGCGAGTACGAAAAGGACAAGGAGTTCTTGGAGAAGATTGATAAACTGCTTGAGCAGAACAGGACAATTGCAAAGGGCTTGATGCTGATGGAAGAGCGTTTGCGTGAGAAGCTTGAGTCAGAGCAGCGCGGAGGAACGCGCGCAGCCGGACCAGTGAGGTATCCGCAAGAACGCGGACTCTATCCTTAAACCTTACCCGCTTTTTGCAAAGTTACTTGTTGCTTAACTCTTCCCTTTAAAACTCTCTCGTCGATTAAACGCACAAGTCTTGGGAAAATGCCGCAACATTTGCGAACGCAAACATCTTGACAAACACCGCACCAACACCCCCACAACTAACGCGCAATTGCCCCCTAAAATTGCCCCCCAACTTTGTCGCAGAAGCCTTGCTTAACAAGCTTGCACTAACGCTCTGGTTACGAGCAATTGCACTATCTAAAACCACTTAGAAAATCAAAGCTTAAAATCAAAATCATTATAAACATCTCAAACTTGATAAAAGAATGAAGTTCGTTGGAAAAAGAGGTGACCTTGAGCTAGAAACTCTCATCAGATGGATTTTAATTTTCCTCTTGCTGATTGTGCTCTTCATTGCAATTGGCATCCTAGCGAGAAAGGGCACAGGAGCAATTGACTACTTCAAAGGCATCTGGAAAATTTGGGGCAAATGAAAAAATCAGCTCAAAGTTTGTCAGTGAGGAAGCTAATCGCGATAGTCCTGCTCATCTTCTTGCTCGTTATAATATTGTTCTTTCTCTTCGGACCTGGGAAGGCGACATTCAAAGAGCGGCTTGAGGCATTGCTGCCTGACTTTATCCTGCCATCTGGTCAGAAAGAACCAATAGCCATAATTCGTTACAGCATTCCCGACGATAAACTGGAATGGTACGACGGCAC
>RFLC01000146.1 GCA_003694055.1 Candidatus Pacearchaeota archaeon
CTTGTCGAAACATTTTCATTTGCAATCGGGTCCATGCTCGGCACGTCGTTGGAAGTGCGATTCACATAGACGTAGATTATCTCGCTCTTCTCTTCGCCAGAACTGATATCGCTCACGCTGAAATTTATGCTCCAGTTTCCCACTTCTCTTTTGCTTGGCGTAACATTGACAAGAAAACTAAGGGTGAAGTTGGTCGCATTTTCTAACGTTGTGGAGAAAAACCAGCTTGAGTTAAATATGTTGCCATTATAGTTGCGCAAAGATGCTAGGCTTGAAGCGTTTATAGTGTCATCTTTTCCGCGCGTGGTGAGATTTATCCAGCAGGTTCCTTCCTGTCCTTCTTGAAAAAATTTGTTCTGGCAATCCGAGGCATTGATTTCCAAACTTGCAAAGACGTTGAATTTAACCAAGGTTGAGTAGAATGTTGTTTTGTTCTGTTGGTAGTCTGGAGAACAATAGCCAGAGACGCAAGTGTAGTTTTCGCCAAAGTCCATCACAGAAATGTTTGCATAATAAACTCCAACGTCGTTGTGACTTGGTGTTAGGTTGAGCATTGCAGATGTGTTCGGCATTTGAATAAGGTTAAGCAAGGAGCAGTTTGTGCGAGTGCTCCAGTCCGCGAGTTCACAGCTGGTAAAGTTGATTGAAAAGTAGAGAGGGTAGTGCTCTTCTTCATCACTAGCATTTATGAAATCTGTAAAAATTTCGTTTTGCGTTAAGTTGTACTCTCCTTGGATATTGGTGAAAACTGGGAAGTCGTTAGTTGCGTTGATGTAGAAGATGAACAAGCGCGCACCTGCCCCAACGTTATCTGGCTGTTTAGCATCAACAGATATATTGAACTGTCCTGTTTCATTATCTAAGGAAGAATTTACTTCTAGTATTCCTGTTGATGAACCTATTGAAATCCAGTAATAGAAGTTACTTGATTTATCACTCCCGTATAAAGTGCTGGTTATGTTTTCTATTGTAAATGTCAATGGGTCTCCATCAGGATCGCTCACGTTTTGGCTGACATTGTATTGTGAAGGAGGGAAGTCTCCTTCAGTTCCGTAGACTTCTCCAATCACATCGCAAGTTGAGCAGCTCCATTGAGGAGGAGACGCGTTTGCCAGTCTCACATGAACCAGCAGCACGAAAACAAAAATTGCACCAAACAACAAAACACCTCTTTTCCTCATCAAATAAACTCGCATTAAGAGTTTAAAAATTTCGTTATTGCTCGTCGCTGAGCTTAACACGCATGTCAATTCAAACCAGCTCCTGATGCAAACGCAACGATTATAAATAAAGTTGCGTATGTTAGCACATGAAAATTTTTCTCGCGAGCGACCATGCGGGATTCGAGTTAAAAGAAAAAATAAAGAGGTTTCTGCAAAAGCAGGGAATTGCATTTGTGGATGTTGGCACGCACTCTGCCAAAAGCACAGACTATCCAGATTTCATTATTAGCGCAGCAGAACAAGTTGCGCACACTCGCAGCTCGTTAGGCATAGTTCTCGGCGGATCTGGACAGGGCGAGGCAATTGCGGCAAACAAAGTGAAAGGAATTAGAGCAGCAGTTTATTACGGTGGAAGTTTTAAAATCGTAGAGCTATCAAAAGAGCACAACAATGCCAACGTCCTCTCACTTGGAGCGCGATTTCTCGACGACAAAACAGCTATCCGCGCAGTTTCTCTCTGGCTTAAAACCAAATTCTCCAACGCGCAAAGGCACAAGAGGAGGATAAGAAAGATTGCAATGTATGAAGATGGGAAATGGAAGCCTTTTGAAAAAGTGTAAGGGAGTGATTCCTGCAATTCTTGTTAAAGACAAGAAAGAGTTTCAGAGGGTTTTTTCAAGAGTTGCTAGAGTGGCAGATTGCATTCAGGTTGACATAATGGACGGGAAATTTGTTAAGGAGAGGTCTGTCAGATTTAGCGAACTGCCAAACCTATCAAGACATAAGAAATATTTTGAAGCGCATTTAATGGTTGCAAACCCTTCGCGATATTTTGGAGTCGCAAGGCAAAAAGGTTTTTTCAAAGTGCTTTTCCACATTGAGTCTTTTCCAAACGCGCAGAGAGCGGAAAGAGCAATCGAGCGCGCGCATGCTTCCGATTTGCTCGCGTTCATAGCTCTTAACCCTGGCACGCACGTGCGTGCTGTTCGCAATCTCCTAGGAGAAGTTGACGGGATTTTAGTCATGGGCGTCCATCCCGGAAAGACAGGTCAAAAATTTATTCTGAGTGTTAAGAGAAAAATAGAAAAATTGGCAGAGATTAGGGAGAAGTACAAAATGAGCTTTGCTATACAAGTTGACGGCGGCGTTAACCTAGAGCTAGCACCACAGCTTCGTAGATTGGGTGTTGATTACATAAACTCTGGTTCTTTTGTTTCAGAATCAGAAACTCCTCGGAAAGCATTTCAACAGCTAGCTCGCGCATTCTCTTCATCTAAACCCAAAGCGCGCGTTAAAAATGTCTAACTTTTATGTCATCTCGTTTAAAGAAATGCGCTCGCTCGCCAAGAAAGTTGCAAATGAGTTAGGCGCAGCTTATTCTGAGATTGAAATGCGCAAATTTCCTGACAATGAACTTTATGTTAGGGTTCGCATTCCTCTTCGCACCTCGCGCGTCGCTTTTATCGAGAGTTTTGCTCGCAAACCAAATGAAAAACTAATAAGCGCCTTTTTAGTTTCAAGCGCGTTAGAAAACTTAGGAGTGAAAAGTAAAATCTTGGTAGCAAGCTACATGCCATACATGCGCCAAGACAAAGTTTTCCATCGTGGCGAGAGCGTTTCAGCAAGAAAAATTGTTGGCTTGCTAGCGAGGAGTTTTGACAGGCTTTATGCGATTGACCCTCACTTGCATCGCATCCCAAGCTTGCAGCACATCTCCAAGAACGCGTTTGAAATCTCAGCAAATGAGTTGGTTGAAGATTACATCAAACGCAAATTCAAGAGTTATGTTATTCTCGCGCCAGATGAGGAAAGTCAGCAATGGGGACCACGGATAGCTAGCAAGCTTGGCATGGGCTATGTTTTGTTTAAAAAAACTAGATTTAGCGACAGGAAAGTTAAGATAGTTCCTAAGAGTTTTGTCTTGCATTCTGGGAGTTCAGAGAGTGCAGGTAGGAGCGGAGAGCTTGCGCGAGCTAGATCTAGGGGTTTGAAAGAAAAGTTAAAGTTGGAGAGGGTTTTGGTTATCGACGACATTATAAGCACTGGCAAGACAATGCTGGAAACAATTCAGTTTGCAAAAAAGCTTGGTGCGAGGGAAATAGTGTGCATCGGAATCCACGGAATTTTCGCAGAGCAAGCTGACAAAAGAATAGTAAAGAGTGCTCAACTCATCACTACCAACACAATCCCCTCGAGCTACAGCAAGATAGATGTGTCGCGTTTGATCTCTACTTCATTGAGAAAATACTTCTGACCGCTCCAGCAGCTTTATCGGCGGAAGTTTGGAAAGCGAGCGCGTTGGGAAACTTGCGCGGGCGCGCATGAGAGCAAATCTCAAGGAAGTCGGCGTCAAAGTGGCGGCGACGCGCAGCGGTGTTGTTCAGTGGAGCAGGCTTTGCACGCGCACACCCAAGACAAGCATTGCTGCGCATGGAAAGAGGAGCAGCATTTAGATTTGATTTCCATGCGCGGGAAAGTGGGCTTTAGGGGATGGCAGTTCACTTGCGCGCTCGCAACAAAATTAGCGAGATTTAGCACCTCGA
>RFLC01000147.1 GCA_003694055.1 Candidatus Pacearchaeota archaeon
AAAGAAAACAGACTTGCTTACAGGCAGAGGGGCAGAGGCGAAAGTTTGTTTGGAAGTTTGACAAACGAGTATGGCGACAGAATTAAAGCTAGAAACACAAGAGCGATTGAGACGAGAGTTGCAGCAAGGGTGTTAGCTTACCAGATTAAGTTGTTGATAAGAGTAAATGGGAGGGTTTTGTGGTAATTGTTAGACACGCCCCGTGTTTGCTCTTCTGACACTTTTTTCGATACGAGCTAATTTGGGGCAATACGCCTTCTCTCGAATTTTCATTAACAAAGTTTCACAGGGAGACTTTTATGAACCTTCTTCACTTCTTAGGAAGAATTCTTTCTAGGACTTTGCTCGATGATTTCCCCTCCACCCCTCTAACAATTTCAACCCTCCCGCCGTAGCTTTCTACGAGTTTCTTTTCTTCCTGATTTATTGTTTCGGTTGTATAATCTCCTCCCTTTACATAAACATCTGGCTTCAGCTCTGAGATGCACTTCTCAGCAGTTGTTTCGGAAAAGATAAGTACATAATCTACAAACTCTAACGCAGCGATTATCTCTGCCCTTTCTTCTTGGGCTAAAATTGGCCTTTGAGGCCCTTTTAGTTTTCTTACAGACTCATCGGAGTTTATTCCAACTAGCAAAACATCTCCTTGCTTCCTTGCATTTCTTAGATAAGTGATATGGCCGGAGTGGATGATGTCGAAGCAACCATTTGTCCAAACGAGTTTTTTCCCGCCTCTTTTGAGTGTGCTAGAAATTGCTTTCAACTCGTTTAGGGACACTATTTTTCTTGATACTCCTTTTAGAGCTGAGTTTAGCTCGTTCAAGTTCGGAGCATAGGTTCCGTGTTTAGATACCGCGATGCCTGCGCTGTGGTTCGCTAAGATTGAGGCCTCTTCTAGCGAGGCTCCTGTAGCAAGCGCCACGCCCAAAGTCGCAATAAAAGCATCTCCTGCTCCAGTCACGTCGTACACTTCTTGCGCTGCTGTTGGCACTTCTGTCTCATGCTCGGAGAAGATAGCCAAACCTTTAGAACCGAGGGTTACAATAACATCACACTTAAACTTTTCTTTCAGCGCTCTGCCCGCTTTTTTATAGTCGTTGCAAGAGCTCATTATCATTGCTTCATTTTCATTCGGAGTTATAAGTCTCATTTTGGTGTAAATATCTTTGTTAGCTGGTTTTGGGTCTACTACAATTTTTTCATAATTAGCATCGATGAGCGAAAAGAGGTCCTTTGTGATCGTCCCCTTTGCATAATCTGAAACAAGGATGATGTCTGCGCTTTCTGCGTCTTTTTCTAGAGAGTTTCTTATTTCTCCCTTGAAAAACTTCTCATCAGTTTCTTCTCTGTCAATCCTCGCTATTTGCTGCCCGTTTCCTACCAGGCGCGTTTTTAGTGGAGTTATCTTGCTGACGGATGTGTTTAGTTTTATTCCTTTGCTCTTTGCTAGGTCTGTTAGAACGCTAGCTTCTTTGTCATTTCCTAGAAATCCGTACAGGGAGACGCTAGCTCCGAGATTTGCCGCGCACTCTGCAACGTACGCGGCACCTCCGAGCGCATACTCTTCTCGTTCGGATTTTAACACTGGCACGGGCGCTTCGGGGCTTATCCGTGAGACTTTTCCAACAATGTATTTGTCAAGGATTATATCTCCGATTACCACTATTTTTACTTCTCGAAATTTTTCCAGTATCTTTCTTAAATGGTTCATCTTAAGGCATCTTCAATTTTATCAGCTAGGTAGTGAATGAAAAGCAAGTGCGCTTCCTGAATTCTTGCGGTAATTTCCGACGGGACTTTCAATGAGATGTCTGCAGACTCGTCTAGAGACGAGGG
>RFLC01000148.1 GCA_003694055.1 Candidatus Pacearchaeota archaeon
GCATCTCGCATGCGCAACTCTTGCCAGCGCAAATTGTTCCTGTCAATCCGAGTATCATAAATCTCGTCGAGAAAAAACGTTAATAAATCTTTCGCACATCAATCTTAGATAGGAAATCTTGCCTATGCAATAAAACGCAACAACACACTTATAAACTTAATTTTTCCTTTTTATTTTGGCTCTGTAGCTCAGGGGTTAGAGCGCCGCTCTCATGAGGCGGAAGTCGAGGGTTCGAATCCCTCCAGAGCCATCGCGCCTGTCTTTCTCAATCATCTTAAGCGATTCTTTGAAACTCTAGTTTGTTTTGCATTAGTTGCGCGCAAATCCAGAAAGTTGCGCGCGCTAACTGCGAGAGAAATTGCGATGTATATACGATTGTATATACATTATTTTCACCAAAAATAACTCGTGCTCGCGCAACGTCCTCCGCGCTAAAGTGAAAGGCTTTGAACGCTTTTTCCGCTGAGCAATTTAGTTTTATCTCGACAACGCAATGTAGCGCTCGAAAATGCTTGCAGAACGCGCGCCGCTCGCGCGCCAACTGAAATCCAAACAGCGCACCTTTTCTGTTGAATTCATTTTCGAGCGCTTGCGAATAAAACTTGGTTTTCCGCGCTGCTAGAATCGCAACCGCTGGCATTTCTCGCAAAGTGATTAAATCATTTGGCAAAACATCTCAAAATCAGCTCAGCGCGTCGAGATTTTTGTGAGGGAGTGAGAAACCAAGGCGCCAAACACAAAAGCAAGCAAGGCAAGCGAGGCTTTTGCAGGCGTGTCAATATTCCTCAAAGCTGTCCCAATTGGCACACTTAAACTCCCGACAACAAGTCCAAGCAAGGTGTAAAGTGTTTTTGATTTGTCCTTGTGCAACAAGTGCGAAATCACGCGCGAAATAAGCGCGATGCCGAGGGCAAACCCGAGAGAAAAAACAAAAAGCTGCGGCAGAAATGAGAGCGGAGAGTGGAGGTACCGCAAGAATGCCGGGTAAACGCCAAGAACTAGCAGGATAAACGAGCCAGAAATTCCGGGCAAAAGCAGAGCGCTGCTTGCAGCAACAGCTGAGAAAAATAGGTATGCAAAACTAGGATTAATTTCGCGCGGAGCTAGAAATGCAAGTGCAACTCCAACCGCAAGACCGAAGAGAGAGAATGCAACATTTTTTGTGTGATGTTTCTCAATATGCTCGAAGATTGTTTTTGAGGATGCAAGAATAAGCCCGACAAAAAACGACATTGTGAGCGCAGGATAGCTAGTCAGCAAGAACAAAATCACCTGCGAGAAAAGCGCGACGCCAAGAGCGATTCCAAGTGCAAGTGAAATCAAAAAGGGGAAATCAATCTTCTTAAATTCCTGCGCGAGCGCGCGCCGCTGCGAGCGCGGGCCAGTCAAACGCGCGAACGCTAACAATACAACTGAAACAAGCAACTTGATGTTGTCAATCAGTTTTGTGTAAATCCCGGTTATGAACGCAATAGTCCCGCCTGAAATGCCAGGAATGATGTCGCACACTCCCATCAAAACGCCGCGAAAGAAATGCCTGTAGTTGAACGCTCTCATTTCCTTTTCTTCTTGCGCTTCTTTGGCTTGCGCGTCATCTCTGCAATGAGGTTAGAGAAATCTGTGTAAACCGGAATTGCGCGAATGTTGAACACCCAAACATTCACAAACCAGAGAATGACAATCATGACCGTGCTTCCGAAATACCACACTCCAAGGTGCGCAGCGTCGAAGTATTGCGTGCCGCGGCTTGCGATAACTATGAAAGTGACAATTCTCATGATGTTTATCACGAGAAAAGTCAATATCAGGAACGCAAGGCTCTTGATGCGCTTCACCACATGCATCGGTGTTGTGAGGTTGAGGATGAGAAGCAAATAGTAAGCTGCTCCTGCGATGCATGCGGGGATGAGTTCAATTGTGAGTGAGCCAATCAGGATTAGATTTGGCGGCACAAACTCTGCTCCGCCGAAAACCAGGTTTGATAACCAGTAAGAAGGGTATGCAGTCAGAGGCGAGAACACTGCGTAGAACAATCTTATCCCAAAAAGACCGAGAAAGAGAAGGACAACATACCTAGCAAACATGCCTAAAACCTCTTTTAATTCCATCTTTTTTAGAGGTGAACGCTATTTATAAAGTTTAAGCCTCTACCGGGATTCGAACCCGGGACCTCTTGCTATCACGCTCTAGGCTACGAGGCAAGCGCTCTAACCACTGAGCTATAGAGGCATGTTGATTTGCCATGCTAACTTTAAATATTTGTTGGGTTGGGTTTTTTGCCCGGCACTTCCATGCGAGCACTTCAGCAAGAAGCAAACCTAAGAATTAAATAAAAACCTAAGCACCAAGATTAATCTCTCGTCTTATTTCCGCGGTTTTCTTCTCGAGCAACTTTTCCTGCTTTTCAATTGCTTCGATGCGCATCTTAAGAGTCTTCTCGCGCTCTCCAAGTTCCTGCTTCAGCTTATCTTTTGCCGCGCGCAACATAACTCCTGCAACAATCTTATAAACATCGTCGCTAGTCTTATCAATCTCGCTCAGCGCGTTCTTCACCTCGTTCAGCTCTAACTGCAAACTCTGCTTCTGCGCAAGAAGGTTCTGCAAACTGCCCTCAATTACTCTCAACTCCTCAATCTTTTTCTCCACATTAGCTTTCTCTTTCATCAGACTGCCTTGAGCTTTGTAATTTTGTTGCGCGGCTTGTAGAAAATTCGCGAGCCGCAGTTAGGGCAGATAAACCTTTTCTCAAGTGACTTGCTAGAAATCGCTTTTCCGCACTTAAAGCATTTGTACTGGGCCATGGAGTTGAGGAGAAAGGAGAATTTTTAAATGTTTGGTTTGTCGCGTTTCTCCCGCGGTTTGAGTGATTCAACAACACACCTACTTCATCCTTACTGCCATCGAAGAATCAGCAGGTTTAGAAGCCTCCAATCTTCACAACGCTTGCAACTAATTTCTTTTTTGGTTTGAGCTAAGAATGCTGTCATGTCACTAATAAAGCCGCTCCAGCGAGCAAAGGGCTAGACTTCCAAGTTAATTTCCTCGAAAGCTTTTTAACTTCAACAAGTGTGGAATGTTTGCGGGGGTTCCGGAGCGGTCAAACGGGCAGGACTTAAGATGTCGCTCTCTCGTTGGAGAGAGTAAAGCCAGGAGAAATCCTGTGGCTTAGTGCCTTCGTAGGTTCGAATCCTACCCCCCGCACTCCTGACTTCTCGGTTTCTTTGCCGATTTGTTGCGTTCAAGCGTTGCAACGGCTTTTGGGTGCGGCAAATACCGACGAGAGAGCGCGCAACAGTTATATTTAAAAACCTTATTTTTCTGTGAGGTGTGTTTTGCTCAGGGCGCAAATAAATAAATCGGTTGAGTTGCACCGAGTCACTAAATGAGAAATGCCGAAAGCAAAGAGACCGCGAAGAGGAAGTTTGCAGTTTTATCCGAGGAAGAGGGCAAGAAAAGAGCTGCCTAGTGTTAACTGGCGTCCTGTTTCTGCGCTGCACCGAGAGCAGCAAGGGCTTTTGGGAGTGATAGGGTATAAAGTTGGCATGGTGAGCGTTGTTGTGCAAGATCAAACGCCTGATGTTCTGACCTCGAAAAAGCAGATTGTCATTCCTGCGACGCTTATCGAAGTGCCGCCAATGAAAATCTTTTCTGTGCGTTTCTACAAGAACGGCAAGGTAGAGGGCGAGGTTTTGGTTGCAAACGACAAAGAACTGAAAAGGAAGTTGAAAGTCGCAAAGAAAGCAGCGACAAAAGAGGAACTTGAGAAGTCAAAGCCAGAGGAGTTTGATGAGGTGCGGGTTATTGCGTTTTCGCTTGTCAAAAAAACAGGACTAAAGAAAACTCCTGACGTGATTGAGTTGGCTGTTGGCACTGGAGGATTTGAGTTTGTGAAAGAGCTTGTCGGCAAGGAAGTTGGGCTTGAAAGCGTGTACCTTGGAGAGCTTGTTGATGCAAGAGGCGTGACAAAAGGCAAGGGTTGGCAGGGAGTTGTTAAACGTTTTGGCGTCACATTGAGGCAGCACAAGTCAGAGAAGGGAGTGAGGAGAGTTGGCAGCATCGGTCCTTGGCATCCTGCGCGAGTGACTTTCCGCACGCCAATGCCTGGCCAGCTTGGCTATTTCACGCGAATTAGCTACAACCTGAAGGTCATTGCAACTGGCAGCATCTCCGATAAGCAGGAGTTAAATCCGCGCGGAGGGTTTAAGCATTACGGGCTTGTGAAGACAAACTACATCCTTGTGAAAGGCTCTGTTCCAGGACCAGTGAAGCGCGCACTTGTTCTAACCCCAGCATTCAGGCCATCGAAGGCAAAGAGCAAAACTAAATACGAGTTAGTTGAGGTGGTGCGATGAAGGTTGAAGTCTACAATCCAAACGGCGAGAAGGCAGGGCAGATTGAGTTGCCGAAGGTCTTTGAAACAGAGGTGCGCGAGGATCTTGCTTTAAAGTTGTGGAATGTGGCGCGCTGGCAGGCGCGGCAACCCTATGGAACAGACGAGCGCGCAGGAATGAAGAGTTCTGCTTACGGCAAAGTCAGGCACGCGCGAAACAAATTCAAAAGCCATTATGGGAGAGCAATTGCGCGCGTTCCGCGGAAAACAATGTGGAGAAGGGGAACGCAGTTTTACTGGATTGCAGCAGGAATGCCGGGCGTGAGAGGAGGGAGGCGCGCGCACCCTCCTAAAGTTGAGCGCAAGGAAAAGAAGATAAACAAAAAAGAGGCAAAGCTCGCACTATTCTCAGCGATAGCATCCAGCGCTAAGAAAGAGTTCATTCTTGCAAGGTATGCCTCACTTACCGACGAGAGCAAACTCCCAAAGCACTTACCGATAGTTCTAAGCGAGCTTCCGAGCAAAACAAAGGAGCTCACTCAAGCGCTGAAGAAAATTTTGGGAGAGGGGTTTGAAATTCTAAAGAAGAAGAAAAGTGTGCGCGCAGGCAAGGGAAAAATGCGGGGCAGACGCTACAAGGCAAACCAAGGTGTGCTTGTTGTCACAGCCAGCGACGAAGAAAGCAAGATTAAGTCGTTCGACATCATTCCGTTGAAAAAATTAAAAATCCAAGACATCTATCCTCTTGGTCGCCTGACAATTTACACAAAAGCCGCAATGGAGGAGCTTGCAAAGATAAGATGATGCTCAAACCTGTTTCGTCGGAAAAAGCAGTGAAGATGATTGACGCAGACAATACGCTTGTGTTTGAGACAGAAAGAAGAGCGAGGAAGCCGGAGATAAAAACAGAGGTCGAGAGGTTGTTTGATGTCAAGGTTTCCAGCGTGCGCACGCAAATTAGGAATAACAAAAAGTTTGCATACGTCAAGCTTAAAAAAGAGTACTTGGCTAGTGATGTTGCAACTAAACTTGGAATGATATAATGGGAAAGAGGATAATTCAACAGGCGAGAGGGAAGGGAAGTTTGACTTACAGAGTTAGAAGAAAAGCTTACTCGCACAAACTATCACTTCCGACGACAAACGACAAGGAGTTTGAGATTGTTGAGCTCTTGCACTCTGCTGGTCACAACGCGCCGCTGATGAAAATTGTCGGGCAAAGCAACAAGGCGTTTTATTTGCCTGCATTTGAGGGAGCTTATGTTGGGCAGAAGATAAAGGTGGGTGGAGAGGAAGTTGGAAGCATAGTTTCAGTGGGAGCTGTGCCTGTTGGAAGCGAGGTTTACAATGTGGAGTTGAAGCCGAACGATGGTGGCAAGGTCATGCGCTCTGGCGGCTGCGCTGCAATTGTGGCAAAAAAACTCGAGAACGGAAAGATAGCGTTGCAAATGCCGTCGAAAAAAGAGGTTGTGCTAAGTCCTGAGTGCAGGGCAATACTTGGCAGAGCGGCTGGCGACGGGCGCGTTGAAAAGCCGTTTGTCACAGCTGGCAGGAAGTTTTACAAGATGAAAGCGCGAAACAAACTTTGGCCGCGCACCTCAGCAGTTAAGGTTAATGCAGTTGACCATCCGTTTGGCTCTGGGCGCGGCAAGCGCATCAAGCCGAAGATTGCAAAGCGCAACGCACCGCCTGGTCAAAAGGTCGGGCACTTGCGCCCGAGGAGGACAGGAAAGAGGAAGTAAAATGGCAGAAGAAGTTGAACTTAGGCAGCAGCATTACCGGGGCAAAACTTTGGAAGAATTGCAAGAGCTGAGCGTGCGAGAGGTAGCTCAGTTTTTGCCGTCGAGAGCTAGGCGGACTGTGTTGCGCAACTTTGAAAAAGTGGAAAAGTTCTTGCAGAGGTGCGAGAAGAAATGGCAGCGCAACAAAGATGTGCGCACGCACTTGAGAGACATGGTGATTATGCCAAAGCTAGTTGGAAAAAAGATTTATGTGCACAATGGGAAAAACTTTCAAGAGGTTAATGTTACTATTGAGATGATTGGTCATCGCTTAGGAGAGTTTGCTCCGACGCGAGGGAAAGTAAGTCACGGAAAGGCGGGCGTTGGCGCGACGCGAGGAACGCGAGCGCAGAAGAAGTAAAATGAAAGAGGAAAAGAAAGATAAAGAGGAGATGGAAGCGGAGGAAAAAGTTAGCGCGAGCGCGCAGAGCGAGAGCTCTGGAGAGAGGGGCGAGGAAAAGAAGGTTGCGCGCGCTGAGAAAGCTGAGAAGGAAGAGCAAACTAAGTCAGGAGAGAAAGCGCAAGAGAGTGCAGAAAAGGAGAGCAAAGATAAGGAAGAGAAAAAAGGCGAGGAAGGAGCGGAGAAAGAAAAGAAGGGTGAGAAGGCGAGGGCAAAAGAGGAGAGAAAGAAACCGGAGAAGGTCGTGATACGAGGGGTGCAATTACCAATATCTAAAAAGCATAGTGTTTACATCTCTCGAATGATTCGCAGAAAAACGATAGAGCAGGCAATAAGCGAGCTTGAAGAAGTTGTGAAAATGAAGCGCGCGGTGCCGTTCAAGGGAGAGGTTCCGCATCGGAAAGGCAGAATGGGCTCTGGACGCTATCCAATCAAAGCAGCCAGTTACTTTATCAAGCTCTTGAAAAATTTGCGAGGCGCAAGCATGCAAGCAGGGTTTGAGCTTGAGCGGACAAGGATTGCTGTAAGTTCAGCTAACTGGGGAAGAAGGTTCATGCGTCGCGACGGCAGGCGCGCGAAGCGCACTAATGTTTTGCTAATCGCAAAGGAGGCAAACTGATGGAAGAGAAAAAATTTGTGCAGTTTAAGAAGGAGGAGTTTGCAGTTAGAGAGTACATCAAGAACAGCTTGGGCAAGGGAAAGATAAGCAAGGTTGTGATAGAGTACACTCCAATCGGCGAGAAAATAAGAGTTTTCACAAACAGGCCAGGGATTATCATTGGAAGAGGGGGCGAGAGAATTGACGAGCTGACTAGAGTTTTGAAGAAGAGGTTTCACATGCAAAACCCTTACATTGAAATAAACGAAATCAAAGAGCCAATGCTTGATGCGCAGTTGGTTGCAGATGACATTGCAATGTTCCTCGAGCGCAGGGGTTCGCTGAAGTTCAAGGTGATTGCCTATCGCGCGTTGGAAAGCATAAAGAAAGCCGGCGCGCGAGGAGCTGAAATCGCGCTCTCAGGGAAACTTCCAAGCGACCGCGCCCGAACCTGGAAGTTCCGTTTCGGATACTTGAAAAAAACCGGCGACCTGGCTGCGCAAGTGAGCAAAGGCAGCGCGCAGGCGCAAACAATCTCTGGCGTTGTGGGAGTTAAGGTCAGCATCTTGCGTCCGGATGTTAAGTTCGAAGATCAAATTGAAATTACTGACGAGGTTCTGGAGAAAATCAAGAGAGAAAGTTTAGAGTCAGGTTCAGGAGGGAAAGATGGCAGTGCTGAGAGCGAAGGAAATTGAAAAGATGAGCGAGAAAGAGCGAAAGGAGAAGTTGAAAGAGTTGCGGTTGGAGCTGGTGAGAGCAGGCAACCGCGGAGACAAGGCGAGCGGCAAAACCAAAGAAATTAAAAAGGCTATTGCGCGCATTATTACACTCAACAAAAGGTTGAGAAGAAAAAATAATGGCTGAAGACCTGTTCGGTTTGCCAGGAGAAACCGACGTATTCGAGGAGATTGCAAAGAGCGAACAAAAGATAAAGGTGACGACAGCCACACGGCGGTACGGGAAGAAAATTACCGTCGTGCAGGGGTTTGACAAACACGTCGATGTCAAAGGCGTGTGCAAGCAGCTCAAACAAGAGCTTGCTT
This sequence comes from Candidatus Pacearchaeota archaeon, assembly GCA_003694055.1. GTDB lineage: Archaea > Nanobdellota > Nanobdellia > Pacearchaeales > GW2011-AR1 > UBA73. The sequence goes on from RFLC01000148.1 coordinate 8,152, forward strand.
GCGGGGGAACGGTGAAGGGCGACACAATTGAACTGCAAGGAGACCACCAAAAGAAAATCAAGCCCATCCTTGTTCGGTTGGGCTTCAGCGAAAGCGCGATAACGGACTAAAATGGCAAAGAAAAAGGAAATGAAAGCCGCTAAAGAGAGCGGTAGAAGTGAAGGAAAGAAAGCGAAAGCAATCATACCGCGAGGTAGGTCTTTTGAAGGAGTTGTTGTTAGGAAATTCCCCAAGCGCGTGACAATTGAGTTCGAAAGGCCGGTTTACATTTACAAGTATGAGAGGTTTATGAAAAAGAAAACGCGCATTCACGCGCGCCTGCCGGACGAGCTTGCGCATGACATCCACGTAGGAGATTTGATTCGCGTGCAGGAGTGCAGGCCGCTGAGCAAAATCATTCATCATATTGTCATAGAAAAAGTTCGAGGCAAAGATGAAAGCAATTAGCGCTAAGGCAACAAGAGCATTGCACATTGGAAGTTATGTGATAGCATCGGACAATAGCGGAGCAAGGATTGTGAAAATCACAGGAGTGAAAAGAGGGAAGACAAAGAAAGGCAGGCAGCAGTATGCGAAAATCGCTGACATGGTCAAGGTGTCTGTTCGCGCTGGCAAGCC
>RFLC01000149.1 GCA_003694055.1 Candidatus Pacearchaeota archaeon
GTGTTTCAAATGAGTTCGCGTTGAGGTGCGACGCACTGAACCGAATGTCCAAAGGGGTGTTTTTCCTGCGATTTCAGGTCACTTCGTTTTCAGAAGTGCATCGCACCTTATTTTCTCAACTGAGATGAAACACACCCGTTTCATTTGGTAGGACTGCATTCAATCGTGGTAGCAATATGACCCTATCCCTTCTCAGAACAGGGGATGCAGGGGCGCAGCAGTGCTGCGCCCTTACAAAATACCCTTCAAAAACAAGTTTTGCTCCAACTTTCGATAAAGTTGCACAGGGCGTACTATTTCTTCCGCGTTTCCAGAAAATGCAGGTCAATTGTGCGAGAGGCTTGCTCAAAGAACCCTTCTGTTGCTTGTTTGTTCTCCGGTTGCAGATTCCATTCGGGGATAGATTTGCTTGCCCACTGCTTCACTTCCTCCTCTGTTAGAGGGGGGGGTAACGCTTTTACTTCGAGTACAGCAAGACGATTATCCATTCGGGCAACATATCCCCACAAGGGAAGTCCCATCTCATCTTCGCCGAGTACTTCAAAACCATCAGGTCGTTTGGTTACGGAGCGAGCGCCTGTGGCGAGTCCATGAAAGTGCTTGCGCCATTGTGCCAACGCCAACGTTGCTTCCGACGAGTCATCGTAGAGCCACAAGCTGTAGAACAAGGTGCGTTCAGGAGCAACAAGATCGGCGGTAGCAGCGTATCCACGACGAGGTTGCCCGACCAACGATGAGGCGATGGTCAAACGCATACCGGCCTCGTCACAGTCAACAGACCAATTACCTTGAACGGTTTTGAGTTCTCCCTCGCATTGGACGCTTATGTCATCCAGAGAAACCAGTTTTTGCAACGGTATGAAGGGAGAAGGTGGCGTTGAAAAGCCCGGTTCAGCCCACACCACCAGGCCAACGACGGGCAACAACAACACTACCAGAGCAATCGCGGTAAAAAGTTTAAGTTTATGCATTACAAATCTCCCGGTCATTTTATGACTCCTCTGAAAAAAGGGGAGAAATCAAACCGCTGAGCACGCAGAGGGCGCAGAGAAAATAGCGAGGAGAA
>RFLC01000150.1 GCA_003694055.1 Candidatus Pacearchaeota archaeon
ATTGTTTTACTCATTTTGCATCTCCTTTATCTTTTCTTTCATTTGAGCTAAGCTCCTGAACGCTCGCGCGCGAACCTGTTTCCTTAACTCAATGTAATCCTCGCGCGAAATCTGGCCGCGCTCCTTCAAACGCTTCAAATGCTCGCGCAACTTGCGCGTGAGCAACACATACTCCCTTTTCCTTTGCTTAACCTTCTTCTTTATGCTCCCTTGCCTTCGACGAGTTTTGCGTTTTTTCTTCGTTCTCCTTCCTCTCTTTTCCTTCACAATTATCGCTCCGGAATTTTTCAACTCAACAACATCCTGCCTTGTGATAACCTCTTTAATTTCATTCAAGCGCGATTTGTTGAAAACAACTCTTCCTTTCCCAACTCCAAGCGCTCTTGCAACAAGTTCCTTTTTCCCTTCAAGCTTCATTTTTTCCTCCTGAACGCACGTTCAAGATTTCCAGATTGTGCTCTCGCGCATAGTTAATCAACTCAACTTTCTTTTTCGCCCCAAGTGTCGACGAGAGAACTGCAATTTGCGCAGGTCTCAATGATTTCAGCTCGCTGAGGTTGTGCACAACAACAGGAAGCTTGCCCTTCACTTTTCCTCGCTCCTTCCTCGGACTGCCATAACCAATATCAACTCTCTTTGGGTATGACTTCCTTCTCAACCGAACTTTGCTGTCCCTTCCTCTAGGCTTGCGCCACTTTTGCGCGCTCTTCTTTCTCTTCCCAAGTTTCAAATGCCTTCTCGTCTCCTGTCTAACAAATCCCTTTCCCATTTTACTCCGGTTTTGCAGTTATGTAAATTCCATCTTGGAATATTCTCCTATCTCGCTTCCTAACTCTCGTCGCTAATTCAATATTTGCGGCAGTTTGCCCTGCTGCTTCAATGCTGTGAGAGCTCACAACAACATTGTTGCCTTTGACCTCGACTTTCACGCCTGGAAGAATTCGCGCTCTTCGCGGAATTTTTTCTCCCAAAAAATTTTTTATCACAAGTTCTTGCCCTTCCACAGAAACATTCATAGGGAAGTGAACGCTGCAAATCTCTAGCACATACTCAAACTCTTTGTCAAGTCCTTTAAGCATGTTCTCCACATGCCCGCGAAAAGTCTTTATTTTTTTGAGCTGGTTTTTGTTGCCTCTCTCGCAAAAAATTCGAATTTTCCCGTCGGAGACCTCTATTTTTATCTCTGGAGAGAACAACTTTCGCTCTAGCTCAACATCTCCTTTGCGCAATTTGAGCATGCCCTCTGAGTAGCTTGCTTCAACGCCTTCACCAAGCTCAACGACCTCTTCAATTTTCTTTTTCATTTTAGTACATGTAAGCAACCAAACAACCTCCTATTCCTTTTTCTAAAGCTGTTTTGTGAGTCATAATTCCTTGAGATGTTGACACAACCAACATTCCAATATGCTTCGCTGGCAGGAATCTGTGCACATATTTCTCTATCTCATCCTTTGCGACGACAAACCTTGGCTTGATTGCACCGCACGCATGAATTTTCCCCAGCTTAATCGCGAGAGTTTTCTCCTCTTCGTTTGGCGTGTAGCTCTCAACATACCCGTGAAGTTTCGCGAGCGCAAGGATTGAGAGCAAGAACTTTGAGTAGCGTTTTACGACTAGCTCTTTCTTTCTTGCCCTGATGATGTTCATCATCTGATTCAACGCGTCTGCAACAATATCTTGTGACATTTTAGTTGTATTTCTTGAAGCCGATTTCCGTGGCAATTTCACGGAAACACTGGCGGCACAAATTTATATTATACTGACCAACATGCGCGCCGAAGCGGCCGCAACGCTCGCACTTCTGCCTGGCAATCCCAGTTGTGCGCTCCTTCGGCTTGCAATGCTTTAGGAATTTTTTCATTACTGCTGGCTTTGCCTTCAACTGCTTCAAAATCTTATTCCAATCACTCGCTGTCATTTTATTGTTGTCCCAAATTTATCTTTCATAAATTTAACTATTTCCTCTGCGCTAACTGCTTGTTTGTGCGAGAGTTTGTTTCTCTTCACATGCCTGAGTTTAACTCTCAGACCTTTGCGCGCAAAACTCACACTCACGTTCAACCCGCGTATTCCAATCTCTCGGTTGTACTCCACTCCTGGAATCTCAATGTACTCTTTTATGCCAAACGAAAAAGTGTTGTCATTTATTTGCTTCCGTGAGAGCTTGTTTCCAATTGCTCCAAGCAAGCGCCTCAGCATCTCGATAGCGTCAGAATTGCGCAAAGTCACTTGCACGCCCAACGCCACGCCCGGCCGCACTCCAAAATCTGGAATGCGCTGTTTTGGCCCTGCGTGAACAACATTAACCTTTCTGTTTGTCAAAATCTCCAACAATTTCTTAGACTTTTCTAAATCCTCCCCCAGCCCGCCGCAACTCACAACTACTTTCTCGATGTAAACCTCTCTCATCGCGTTCCCTTCTTTCCTTGCTTTGCTCTCCTGTCCCTGTTGCATTTGAACTTGCGCGTTCATAGTGCTATAACCTCCCCTTGCGGAATTTTCACGATTTTTCCGTCTGCAAATTCAATCTCAACCTTCTTTCCTTCACGCGACTTAACCTTGCCCTCTTTCCCAATGTACCTGCCTTTGATAACAAAACACTTCGCTCCTTTGTCTAGCTTCACAACTTTCTTTGGTTTGTTGTCAGGAATAGCGACATAAACACTATCCCCAATCTCAATTTTTTCCTTGCCTGCAATGAAGTTAGTGCCGTCGTGCAAGTTAATCTGAGTGCGCGCTTTGTTTAGCGTCTTTTTTCCTATCACTTTGCACACTCGCTCGTTGCCCTCACTTGGCACTAGCTTGAATTTGCCGTTTGTTGAAAGCGTGAGCAAATACTTCTTGTCTGCCTCAAGCACATTGAACAGCTTTATGCTCTCTCTGTAATCCTTCACAATCCTGCCATTTATTTTCAAAACTTTGGAGTTAATCATCTTCTTCACCTCTCTTGCTGTTCGCGCTAGCTTAAGCATGTCCCTAACTGCCATCACCACGCTGACAGAGTTGTCAACACTTTCCAAAGGCCTAGCTAGGTATTTTGTCCCTTTTCTCGGTATTGGGAATTTCGTCGTGCTTTCAGCTCTTGTCAGGTGCATTTTTTCCCTCGCTTTTCTTGCTTTCAGTTGGTTTCATCTTAACTTCTTGGTTCTTATTTTCAACCCTTTTTAAAGCTTGCATTCTCTTTTTATCGTCAAGGTTTAGGTTCATAATCATTAAGTTGCTTGGTGAGAACCAAACATTAACTTTTGTTCCGTCTTTGCGCGTGCGCTGAACCCCTTCGAGAGCAACGCGCCCGCGCTTCAAATCAATGCTGGCAACCTTTGCTCGCTTTTTCCTAAAACTCCCTCGCAAAACAAGAACCTCGTCGCCTTTTCGCAACGGAAAAGCCCTGCGCTTGTAAGTCTTGCGCAACTCCTTTGACAAGTGCGCGTTAAGGAATTTCTTCCGCAAATGCAGTGGAGCATTGGCTCTGTACTTTCGCTGCTTTCTCGGTTGCTTGCTCTCTCTCCACGCCTTTGAAAATTTCTTTTTCATTTTCCCGCTCCTTCAAAGAAAGGTTTTGTTGGCATTTACAAAACAAACTGCGCTATTTTTGCCACGCTAGGCCAGCGCTCTTGCACCTCCCTTGCAACTGGTCCTTTGATTTGCGTGCCTTTTGGATTGCCCTTGTCGTCCTTCAAAATCGCAACTGCGTTGTCCTCAAAGCAGACCCTTTCTCCTGTCTTGCGCCTGTACTCTCTGCGTTGGCGTATAACAACTGCATCGAAGACTTTGCCTTTCATGTCCGGCTTGCCAGCGCGAACAGACACCTTGACCATGTCAGCGATTTTCGCATACTGCTGCCTGCCTTTCTTTGTCTTCCCTCTTTTCACTCCTGTGATTTTC
>RFLC01000151.1 GCA_003694055.1 Candidatus Pacearchaeota archaeon
GTTTTGAGCTTGTGGGCGTGCCATTCAACCTCACAACATTTGAGTTGAACAACGGCACAAACAACGGCTACAACCCTCCAAGCTTGCCAGCAAACTGCATCCTCTCAATCTTCCGCTATAACGGCTCGCGCTTTGAAGAAACCGTTAACGACAACGGCGTATGGACTCCAGCAATCGGAGACGAGTCATTCACAAAGCTAGAATCTGCGCGAGGATATTGGTTTGAGACAAACAGCCAGTGCAACGTTAGTTTCGCAGGCAAAGTTCCGACGAGCAACATAACAAAAAAGATTAACACAACATTCTCTGTCAACGGATGGTACTCACCTTACTCGCCAACACTAGGCAATGTAACAGCTTACGGAGATCCGATAAAAGTCCAGCCAGCAGGAGCAGTAACTGACTTGTTCCGCTACAACGCATCAAAAGCATCCAGCAATCCTCAGCAGGGAGGTTTCCAGGGAGTGCATTACTTCTCCAGCTACGGATGGTGGCCATTCTTTGGCGACGAGGACTTTAACAAACTCGAACCAGGGAAGGGTTATTACTTCCGTACTCCAAACGCAAACTCAACAAATCAAGTAAATTGGACAATGGATCCGACGTTTAGTTAAAATGAAAATTGCGAGAATGAAAATGAAAGAGAAAGTGAAGAGATTAGTGAGAGGTATTTTTTTCGTTTTAGTTTTCTCTTTGATTGTTTTACCAGCTGTCAGTGCGTTGAGCATGCCTCTTGCTGTGCATGGCCAAGTCTACGACATTGCAACAGGCGAGCCTGTTAGCGAGAGAGTTTTTGTCAGCGTCCTAGACCAAAACTCTGGTTTCTATCGCGAGGGAATGAGCGGGACTTACTTCAGTCCAGGAAAGTTTGCATTTTCCGTCGACGGAGAGGTTGGAGATAATGTTATAATAACTGCGCGGCACGGCCAACACGAGGCAAGCGTTGCTTTGACATTAACTGGAAGCATGCACGGAATTGCGATTTACCTAAACATGTCTGACAACGAGAACTCTCCGCCAACTATAACTTCGACGCCAATTGAGCGAGGCATTGTTGGCAGGCACTACACTTACGACGTCGAAGCTGTTGATCCTGACGGAGACACTTTGAATTACACGCTCGACATCTCGCCAAGCGGAATGCAAATAGACCCCTTCACCGGCCTAATCGAGTGGACTCCGAGTGTTAGGCAAGTTGGAAGCAATCCTGTGAGCGTGAGAGTGACTGACAGCTTTGGAAACTCAGACACGCAAGATTTTGTCGTAAACGTGAGTTTGCCGCGCGTGTTTGTCGGCTCAAATTACACAGTTAACTCATCTGTTCAGCACGAGCTTGTTGCGATAAGAGTTTTCCCGTCTGGGCAGAATCTTTCTGTTGGGGGCAGAAGTTGGTCTTTGAGGCAGGTAACAGTCGCGCTGAAAGACGCGAGTGAAGTGGAAATGCTCGTTGGCGAGGCTAGCAAGTTGATGGGCGAGATTGGCATAAACGGAAAGCTCTACAAACGCTGGCGTTTCGTGCCGCTCTCCTTGCCTCCAGAGCAAATTAATTCAATTGAGCTCTTAGTTCGGGTGAGAAAAGAGTGGTTGCAAACTAATAATATTTCAGTCGATGAAATGAAGGTTCTAAAGTACTCAAACAACTCATGGATTGAACAGAAAATTGCTTTCGCTTTTGATGACCCCAACTACGCCTATTTTGTAATCGGTTTGGATGGAACTGGAACATTTGCGTTTGCTGGCGTGCCAAGCAGGATTGGCGGGCGCTCTGCAAGTTTTGTTTCACGTTCATATAACTTGCCTCCGTTTATCGTCGGAAAAATCTACGAGTCAGATGGGATAGAAAAATTCTCGCAGCAATCAAAAGTGACCATAGAAAACCTTGACACTGGAGAAAGAGTTGAGTTTGCAATCAACACCCCTGCATCGCCAACTGGAGAGTTCGCGAGCTTCATTCCTGCAAAGGAAGGAGAGAAAGTGGATGTTTACATCGACGGAAAAATTGTAGGAGAGGCGATTGATGTAAAGAGGGGAAAGAATGTTGTGAGGTTGCGCAAAAAATTCTTTGGGAGCGGCTTCGCATTTTCGCGCGAGAATGAAAACCAACCCCTTTCCACAACATTCGACGAGCGAGCAGCTAGGCTGATTTCCCGCTTGAAAAGAATTTTCTCTTTTTTCAGATGACCTTTCAGCCCAATCAGAAGGAGATTTCCTAAATGCGCACACCCAACTTTCAGAGAGTTTAGCTAATGCTGTGCGAATAATTTCGCAGCTCGCGCGACAAACCCTCCATCTCTTAACTCTGTGCTTGCAAAAATAGTGCTGGCTTGTGAGATGGGAAAATGTATATACATCTGTATATACAAAAATTCGCGCTTTGTACAGGTTAAGCTTCTCCACACACCAACCGCCAAAATTAAATACCCTTTTACTGACCAAAATTTATGACAAGAAAGGCATTTTTCAATGAGCGTTCAAAGTCAGAAATTTTGGATTTAGGGTTAAGAGAAGTGCGCAGGCAGAGAGGACTGGTAGAGTTGATTGACTCTCTTTCCTCAGGAGCTGGTTTGGTAATCCGCGCTCAGATAATCCCCGGAAAGTTTTTCAGGAATAGCAATACCTCTGCCAAGGCATCTCGCAAGTGTTACAAACACGGAGATTACATCCCGCTCGCTCACCCGCGAACTCTCAGCAAATGCTCAGAGTCACCGCTAATCCCTCTGCAGTTAAGAGCACACGCATTTAATTCAGAAGCTTTTCGCAGAACTAGGGAGGAAGAGATTAATTTTGTTGGTTACTCTATGAGGCCAGGATGGAGCGACAGGACAAGGAGAGTATTCCCGTTTGTTTGGATGTTAGAAGGTGCGAGATTGTTTGCATATGCAGAAAATAACGCAGGAGGAATTGGAGTTGAGCCCTACGCCGACGCGAGGAGAGTGGCAAGGGAAGGTGCAAGCGTGGTTGTTGAAGTGCCTTCGAGGAGGAGAAAGCAAGAGAGGTATAAATTCAGACTTGAACACGTGCCAGTTGTTAGGAGCAGGTACAACTTAGCTAGCGTGCTGACATTAAAGCCGCAGATTATCTACGACGAAACTTCAGGAGCGATAGAAAAAGGCCGAACAGAGCATGACATTTACAACATCCGCTACACTTACGAGGATGAGAGCGAGGCGAGCAGGCAGATAACCTTCTACCCTCACGACGTTGCTGCTTACCTTGGAATAATCAAGCACTATCTCTCTGAGCACAATCTGACTCCAATGGAGATGAATCCGTTTGCGCTGCCAAGCAGGCATGCCGCAGAGTTTTACAAGAAACTATGCAACAATGTTTTGATTTTTGATCCGTCGTTGAGAAGCAAGGACCAGCTAAGGAAATTGCACATTGCTGAAAAATCAATTTTGCTCGGGCGCGCGATTGCATTATTCGGGCACGACGATTTTGCATACTGGGATCCTACAAGAGACGGAAGGTTGCGCGATTACGATTGGAGAATTCAGAACTAGTGAGCAAGCTTGATTGACACTCTTGCACAACGATTTGAGGCACGCATAATTTATAACAAAAACTCATTAAATTGCAGTTAGGGTTTCCATTCCAGCTCATTTTTTTGAACGCCTAGACTTGGAATTCGCGTGGCGTTGGAGCAGCGCACGCGGCAATCTCCGTCGGCAAATCCTGTCAGCACCAGGAACTGATTCCCCGGGTACAAACTCAATAGAGGCAATAACTTTATAATGCTATGCTTGTGTTTATTTTTATGGAAAGAGTAAAGCCGATAAAATTGAGCGAGGGAATGCGCGTTAGCGAGTTGGGTGAGCAGATGAAGAACGCTGGCTTCGGAGCGCGCAAGATAGGTTTAGCTCGAGAAATTGTGAGGAAGATGTTCTCCGACGAGGAGTGCAAGGTATTTTTAGGACTAGCAGGTGCAATGGTGCCTGCAGGAATGAAGGGAGTGATTGTTGACCTGATTAGAGGAAGGAAAATTGATGTCTTAGTTACAACTGGTGCGAACTTAACCCACGACTTGATTGAGGCGCTTGGCGATGAGCATTATCATTGCGACAAATGGAATGACAGCGAGCTTCATGAAAAAGGGTATGACCGCATGTACAACGTTGTAATGCCAAACTCAGCGTATGTCAAACTAGAAAAGTTTTTCGACGAAAACTGGGAGTTTTTAGCGCAAGCCAGCACTATAAGGGGTTTCATTTCCAAACTTGGCGAAGCACTTGAAAAGAACTCAACTGGAGAGGATAGCATCTTGCGCGCATGCTATGAAACCAAGACGCCGGTGTTTTGCCCTGCTCTCGCAGACTCTGGAATCGGACTTATGATTTGGGGGAGAAAAATAGCAGGAAAAAAGATTGAGATTGATGCGTTTGAAGACATGAATGAAATTATCGACCTTGCGTGGGGTGCAAAGAAGCGCGGAGTGATTTACGTCGGCGGCGGCGTGCCGAAGAACTTTATTCAACAGAGCTTGCAGTTCTCAAAGGGAGCAGAGTATGGAGTGCAAATAACAACTGACGCGCAAGAGCCCGGTGGGAGTTCAGGAGCGCCGCTTGAGGAGGGAAAAAGTTGGGGAAAGCTCAAACCCGGCGCTGAGGAAAACAAGGATTTCGTTGATGTTAGATGCGACGCTACAATTGCGCTCCCTCTTATCTTCTGCGATTGAGCGCTTGAAGTGAGGGAAGAAACTCTCGTCGCGAACACGCGCGCTGAGCAAGAACTCGCGCGAAGCGCTTGCAACGTTTAGCTGTTAAATTTGAGCCGTGGTTTTCCAAAATAACTAAACAAATCGAACCCTTGCCTTTATTTGAAATCAAAAGCCAGGAGTAGTTTTTCTAATCTTGAGAGAATCTTTCTTTGATTTTCACTCCCCAATCACTTTAATCAAAACTCGCTTTTTGCGTTGCCCGTCGAACTCCCCGTAAAAAATTTGCTCCCA
>RFLC01000152.1 GCA_003694055.1 Candidatus Pacearchaeota archaeon
ATCGCTCATCTCAGGTTTCTTATAAAACTGCTCGTAAACAAGCTCCCTTGCATCGCTTATGTTATATAGAATCATTGCAAGCCTTTCAACGCCCATGCCAAGGTTTAAAACAGGATACTCAATGTCGTATCTTGAAAGAGCAACTGGCGAATATATTCCAAATGTTGCAACCTCAACATAGCCAAGGTTTGCGTGCTTAACATAAACCTCTTTCTGAGTATCAGGAGCATAGTATTTTGACCTTTTCTCATCAAGCTTGAATTTGAAATCTCTGAAGCCAAAATTTTTCAATATCTCCTTTGCAAGCTCCTCTCCATCTTTAACGCTGACATCTTTATCCATTATAACACTGCTTGCTGAAAAGTAAGTTCTCAAATGCTCCTCATCCTCTCTCTGCTCTCTTCTGAAGCATCTATCTATGGAGAAAAGCTTTATCGGCATGCCTTTATACTTTGAAACTTCTTTCAGCGTTAAAAACCATGCTGCAGTCATGTGAGAGCGAAGCGTTAAGCTGCTCGGCATTGGCTTAAGCTCCTTTATTTCCGGAAAAGTCCGAGTTATGATTTTCATTGCAGTGCTGTCGCTAACTTCAAGAGCTTTTGCAACGCTGTAAACAAAATCATCTCCGCTTATTTCTCCAAGCTTGTAAGCTCTCAAAACTTTTTTCAGATTCTCAAGCTTTTCATCGCTAAGCTCTTTAACATGCTTTCTCAGAATCTCAATCTTTTCATCGCCCATTCCTATCTCAGGTCTGGGAAGGGCAGCAAGATAATAGCATCTATCCAGAATAGCAAATGCCTCGCTTCCAAACTGCTTTTTAACCTCCTTATCCTCAATAAAAACAGGATTTATAACCTCGTTAAAACCAAGATTTAAATAAGCTTCCCTCAGCTTCAAAATTGTTTCAAAAACACCATGAGCTTTTCCTCTTTGGCGCGCTCTAGGCGTTCATGTTGCGAGTCGCGCTGCTCGGAGTGCAATAAGGAGCCGACGATGTCGCGTATCTCGCCTATGTTGTCGAGCGTAATATTCTTGCCGCTATAGGTAACATTTTGACGCCTCGACATTGTTTTCGTTTGCCGCTCGGGTTTCCAGCGACTGCGAGTACTATGTTTGCGTAAAATAAGATTTACTACGCTCCTTTTCTACCTGTCGCGTGTCGCAATCGTCGGTTTGCGGACACGGTGCGTCGGCGGTGG
>RFLC01000153.1 GCA_003694055.1 Candidatus Pacearchaeota archaeon
CCTTTATCCCTCCTGTCTTTTTCTCAATATCCCCATACGACAACTCAACCAGTTTGTTCCTAAACACAGGCTCTCCACGCTCATCCTCACCCAAATAAACTTTGTAAGGATTATTCTTCACAAAAAACTCATTTGTCAAAACACCCTCTTGCAGGCAAGTTCCGTGCGCAATTATCCTAGCTCTCAGCATCAAGCTCGTTAGTCACCCAACTTAAAAATCTTTTCCTAACCCTCACCAGCTAAAACCCAACCAAAGTCGTTCGTTAAAAAATAAAATTGAATCCAAACCCTTCTCTCCTTGCTCATCTTCGCGCAAACTGCCCTCCAGCTCTCGCACCACTTCTTGCATGACCTTGCAAAATTAAACTCAAGAAAGCCCATCAAAACGCTTGCAATAAACCCAATTATTTAACTTGCACACCATCCAACGAGCTTTTACACTTATCACATTTGCGCGTCGCCCTCGCTGCAAGCCTCTCTATGTTTTCCAATTTCTCTGTGCAAACTCTCCTTTCACTTTGCTAAATTAATCCCTCGCACCCAGCATCGCGCCCAAACGCACCTCAAACAAACGCAAGGAAAAACTTAAAAGAACGCATGCGTTGCACTTTCCATGAGAAAGAAGGGCGTCTTTGTAGAGGTAGTGTGCGCGAGGTGCAAGCACAAACAAGTTGTCTTTGGAAAAGCCTCGACATTTGTCAAATGCGAAAATTGCGGGAAGCTGCTTGTCAGGCCAAAAGGTGGGAAAAGCAAGATAAAGAGTTTTGTTAGGAGGGTGTTGAAATGAAATTTGAAGAAGGTGATGTGGTACTTTGCAAGGTTGTTAGGATAGAAGAGGCAAGCGTGTTCTTGGAAGTTGAAGGCGAGATGAAAGGAAGCATGTTCATGCCAGAAGTTGCAGCTGGACGCATTAGGAATTTGCGCGATTATGTTTCTCCCGGCAGAGTTGTTGTTTGCAAAGTGCTCAGGGTTTACCCAGACCATCTTGAGTTGAGCTTGCGGCGCGTGACAGCAAAAGAGCGCGAGGCAGCGCTTGAGCGCTACAAGCGCGAGAAACGCCTCGAGAAAATTTTAGAGCTTGCAGGACTTGACGGCAAGAAAATAATCAGGGAAATAAAGAACCAGACAGATTTTGAAGAGTTTTTCGACGAGGTTTGGTCAAACCCAGAGCTTTTGAAAAAGTTTGTGCCAAAAGAAAAGTTTGAGCAAATTGCAAACTCAGTGCAACAAAAAGCAGAAAAGGAAAAAATATTGCGGCGCAAAGTCAAGCTCTCTTGCTCTGCTGAAGACGGCGTTGAAAGGATTAGGGCAGTGCTTGCAACTGCCCAAGACAAAACAACAATCACTTACGCTGGTTCAGGAACTTTTTTCATCACTGCAAAAGGCGAGAGCTTGAAAGAGCTTGACCATCTCCTCGAGCGAACTCTCGAAGAATTGCGCAAAACAGCTTCGAAGCGCGACGTTAGTTTTGAGATAGTAAAAGGGAAAGCAAACTAACCCCATCTACTAACCAGTTCTAAGCAAATGCTTATATACAAACCTGGCCAATATTCTTTATGCAACCCTTTCCTCAATCTCGCAGTTCGCAAGTAAGCGCCGAGTACTTAATTGTAAGCGCGTTCGTCATCGGGCTTATTGTGATTGCGCTCAGCACAGGAATTTATTACACATCTGTTGTCAAAAACCAAGTCAAGTTCGATCAACTTGATAAGTTTGCAACTCAACTCACTGCTGCAGCAGAAGAGGTTTACTTCCAGGGTCCGCCTGCAAAGACAACCATCAGACTCTACCTTCCCCAAGGTGTTAATTCAATCTCAATCCTCTCAAAAGAAATTGTTTTCAATGTTAGTTCAACTGGCGGTATAGATGCATTCATCTCCTACCCGAGCAAAGCACCATTGCAAGGCACCCTTTCCACAAACTCCGGATTAAAAACAATCACTATCCAAGCGCTGCCCGACGGAAGCGCAGTAAACATAACCGGTTAAAATGCTCTGCCCAAACCTTTCCCCAAACAAAAGCGAGAGAACAGGAAAGAGCGCCCAAACAGCAATAGAGTTTTTCATAATTGTTTCAGTTGTTTTCTTTCTTGTATTGCTCTTTCTCAGCTTAATTGTCTTGAACATTGGAGAAAGACAGGCAGAAAGAAAGCAGGAGCTGGCTAAAGAAGTTCTTGAGCAGTTGCAGACAGAAATTGACCTCGCAAGCTCATCAATCGACGGCTACGAGCGCGAGTTTTCCCTTCCTGCCACAATCCTTGGAGAAAACTACACAATCGCAATCGACAGCAATTACGCTTACCTACAACTCAGCTCTCGCACCTACTCGCTCAGCTTGTCAGTTTTCAACATCACCGGCCAGCCAAAAGCAGGCGCAAACACAATAAGAAAAATAAACGGAAGCGTTTACCTAAACACCCTGCCGAGTTAAGACCCTAAAAACAATTCATTGCTGGACTCTGCTTAACAACTCAGACAAATCCGTTAGATCCAGCGTTCCGTCGTCGTTAAAGTCCGCGTACTGCCCAACCTCTGACCAAAAGTCAGGATCGCTTTGGTTTGCGCTCATCCCATAAATCCCTTGCATAATGGAAACATCTGCAAAGTTAATAATGCCATCATGATTTAAGTCGCCCTTCATCCATCCGCCGCCCTCGTTTCCGCTCACGCGTTGCCCAAATCCCAAAGGACTTAGCAAGTAACTCTGAGTTGCTCTAGCTTTCCCTAAAACCCTTGCCTTTTCCACTCTCACCCCAACCCTTGCAGAGCTTGCGCGCCACCCGTCAGCTTCAGAGTAACGCCAAACTTTCACACTTCTCCTCCTCCAGTCTTGTCCGAGATAATTGAAACCCTGCCAATGGGAACGCTCTCTAAAAACAGGCGCTTTGTAAAATTGATAAGGATAAATATGTTGCATGCCGAAATCAGTACCCACAACATTTCCTCCAACGTACCACGGAAAAACTCTCACCTCATTTCCCTTAGCCCAGCTTCCAGAAGCGCTCGCTAAACTAGCAGTAAGCAAAACCAACGCAATGCCAAACCCCAGCACTTTCAAGTTTACCATGATTTCACAACGCACAGCTTGTATTTATACTTGTTGTTGGAACTAACTGGAACTTGCATCCTTAGAAAAATGCTTAAGCAAAGTTTGCCAAAGCGAAAAATTCAAACCTTGCCTCCAATCGCGCGCAAATGCAACTCATGCATGCGCTTGAGAAAGCTCGTGCGATCTTCCATCCTGATTAAATCAAACCTGCCTTGCATAAGCAACCCAACTCCGAACGGCGACACAAGCGGCACGCGCTCAACTTGCACTTTTATCTTTCCCCTCTCAATCTGTTCTACAACCCACCTAGCATGTTTAACGTCCATCAAATCCTCCATCACCTCCCTCCTTGCCTCGCGCAAAATCGGAAACTCCTTGCTAATCTTTCTTACCGCGCTAAACAACAATTCAGAGTGAACTTGCTGCCTGCCAACGCTCTTTTCCCTACCCTTGTAACTGCGCAAAATCATCAAGCTCCTCGCCGCGCAATGCCTAAACCTTCTCTTCAAAATATCAGTTCGCTCTATTGCCTCGCGCAAAACGCTCTCAACCTGCTTCGCTTTAATGCTCTGAAATATCTTCCTTGCACTAATCTCTCGCCCGGCAATGTAAAATCCATTGTCGCTCACCCCAACCTCCACATCTCTCGCCCGAGCTTTTGCAGCTGCAAACCCGTAAATTCGCGCAAGCGCGTCGTTCACTCTGCGCCCGAACAAACTATGCACTAAAACAAACTCTTTCTCCTCTTTAAACTTCTCAACCAAAATCAAGTTTTCGTGAGGAATCCCCAAGTACTTGTGCTGCACATAGAAGTAATTGTAAATCGCACGCGCAACTTTCTTTGAGCAGTACAAATAATTCTGAACAAAATTTTCAATTTCTTCTTGCTCCTTTCCCGACGAGAAAAGCTCGCTCATGAGTTTCCTGAACCTAGCAATCTCAAGCGCAGAGTCAAAACTCAAAGGAAGCATCTCGCTCACCCAACTAGGAATGGTAGGGTTTTGCGAAATGTCAGCGCGCACATATGCCTTCATTCCTCTTGCAAACATAAACTGATACTTCTCGCCGCCAAGCACAAAAACATCCCCTTTCTTCATCCTTTCCAAAAAGTTCTCGTCGATTTTTCCCACAACCAACCCCTTTTTTTCCGCTGGAGAGTGCACAACCACTTCAACAAAACTCTCGCTAGGAATTGTGCCGAGGTTTGTCATGTAAATAATCCTTGCTAGCTTGCCCCTCCTGCCAATCTCTCCAGTTTGCGCGTCATACCAAATCTTCGCATACACGCTCCTGTGCTCAAGCGCGTAATCTCCTGCAAGATAACTCACCACAGACAAAAAATCCTCTTTGCTAAGCTCGCTATAGCAATAACTTCTCCTTATTAACTTCAACATCTCCTCAGCCTTCCAAACTTTTGTTATCGCCATTCCGTAAATTTGCTGCGCAAGCACGTCCAGCGCGTTCCTTGGAAACTCAACCTTGTCAATCTTCTTCTCAACCATCTCTTTCATCAGCACTCCGCACTCCACAAGATCGTCGCGGTCAAGCACAATAAACATTCCTCTTGGGCTTTCATGCAAGCGGTGCCCTGCCCTTCCAATTCTCTGCAACGCGCGCGAAGAACCCTTTGGCGAGCGCAAAAGAACAACAAAGTCAATACTCCCAATATCAATCCCCAGTTCAAGACTTGTGCTAGAAACAACAACCTTTAGCTCGCCTTTCCGCAATCTCTCCTCAATCTCAAACCTCTTCCTTCTGCTCATTGAGCTGTGGTGAGTGCCTATCACTCCGCCGTATTTGCCAGGAAATCGCTTTTCAAGATGGTGCGCGATTCTCTCCGTCGCGTTTCGCGTGTTCGTGAAAATCAGCGTCGTCCTGTGCTTTTCAATTATTCTGTCAAGCATCTCATACAACTCCTGCTGACTTTCCTCGCTCTCAGTTTCAAGTATCTCCTCTCCAGGAAAATCCAAACTTATCGATATCTTCTTAACAAGCTTCACATCAGCAATCAAGCAGTCCCTCTCAACACCCACCAAAAACTTTGCAACCTCTTCAAGCGGTGAAATGGTCGCGCTCAATCCAACCCTTGTAGGTTCAATCGCGCTCGCCTCGCTCAATCGCTCCATCGTGAGAGAGAGATAAGTGCCGCGTTTGTTTGTCAGCGCATGCACCTCATCCACAACCAAAAACTCAACTAGCGACAAGTGCTCAGAAAATTTTTTTGTTGTCAAAACAATTGCCAAAGTTTCAGGTGTTGTCACCAAAATATGTGGCGCCTTTCTCAACATCTTTGCCCGCTCACTCGCGCTTGTGTCCCCTGTCCTGAGCCCAACACGAATCGCCTGCATCTTCACGCCTTTTTGCTTTGCTATTTCCTTAATTTCCTCCAGCGGTTTGACAAGATTAACATAAACATCATTGCTCAAAGCTTTTAACGGAGAGCAATAAACTGCATAAGTCCTGTCATCAAGCTCTTTCCGAATGGCAAGCTCAACCAAATAATTCAAAATACTTAGAAAAGCAGTCAGAGTTTTCGTGCCCCCTGTTGGCGCAGAAATCAAAATATTCCTCCGTTCATGAATTGGCTTCACTCCATAAAGCTGCGTCTCTGAAAACTTCTCAAATCGCGAGAAAAACCACTCTCTCACAAGCGGATTCAAAATTCCTTTGACATCTTTCTCATTAAATTTCTTGATAAATTCTATCTTTTGCATAATTAGTCTCTAAAAATAAAGGTTATAAATGTTAGTCTCCTATAGCTCTTTCAGTCAAGGGAATCTTACTAGAGATATTTCCGTCCACAACAGCTTCCTTGCCTTTTCATCCATTTAATCACAACCCTGCCACTTACTTTGACCTCTTATCTATATCTTCAACTCAAGTTTTATCTAAAATTCTCGCGAGGCAGCACACATTTTCGCTTGAGTCTGCAACTCATCACAGCGCTTCAATTCGAGCATACAAAAAACAATGAAACCTTTACAGAATTATCTAACCATTCTCGCAATAAACTTCACTCCGATGTAAATTAGAATTGCGCCGGTTGCAACAACACTCGTTAAGCTAGAAAAAGCAAACACTCCGATTATGCCCAACCCGCATTCCTTACCTAGAACAGAGCAGTAATACTCAACCGAACCCCAAGGCCCTGCCCACGAAGAAATCATGAATAAAACATAAAACAGCCACGCGTTAAACTTTCGTTCCTCATTTTCAGACCTCAAGTTTATGTAAATGTACATCGCAGCAAGTAGAACCAAAGGAAACAGCAAGATGATTATGTTAGAACCAATATTGAACACATTGTTTCCCACCCTGTCTATTTTGTAGCCGATAACTTCAAGTATCATGCTAGCCCCCAAAACAAAGAAAACAAGCACTGCGAGCGCAACCACCTTGCCATACTTCTCTTTGTCAAACCTATACGAGCGTATTAAGATGTAAGCAGCTCCTGCCAAAATTAACGGGATAGCCATAAAGAATATTGTGCCCCACACAACCTCAGAAACCTCTTTCAGCAATCTGACAAATCCTTTTTGAGAGCTGCTAGAAAGAGCAAATGCCATGTAGACAAGGAAAATTATGTAAAGCACACCCAAAGCCACAATCACACGTTTCCACAGCGTTTTTCTCATTTTCTCTCCCCCCAAGCTAATTTAACAACATACAAAAGCCCTATTAAAACCAACGCTCCTAGGATTTTGATGCCAAGAGTTTGCCAGACCCAAGCACTGCCAAGCAAAGCAACACCCATTGCGCACGCTTGCCCGAAAATTGTTATTATGCATTTTGCAAGAGCGCCAATCACACCATACGCAACACCTACAAATACAACAAAAATCAGAAATGCCCACCAGTTAGTTTTCACCTCTTCTCTCTTTTTCATGTAGAACGGGCGATACGCAAAATAACTGATAAGCCCTATTGCAACCGCATCAAACCCAATAAGTGGTTTCCAGAAGCAAAAGCTTGTTGATAAGCAACTTCCGATACCCCAAATTTTTATTCCCTCGCTAACCAACAAATCTCTAATCAAACCAACAATTAAAATCCATGCAATAGCATAGCCAATCCGCGGCCGACCCTTTCGCTCTTCTACAATACCCTCAACGCTCTCTTCATCCTCTTTCGCTTCCTTTCTCCCAAAAAACAAATAAAACACAAGTGCAATTGCAACAGCCACCATAATTAACTCCCTCAAAATAAATGACTTAGGCTTAGCGGAAAGCAGAAAGCTAATTGCTGATTGAACCACCCTTGGCATAAAAGAAGTAAATGGAGATAACATAGCAATCAATCCTATCCCAGCCAGCATAAGCCCACCCAGCAAAAAAACCGCACCCAGAATAAATGCCAAAACCCTTGTCGCGCGTCCTTCCAACATAATCGTGAAAGTCAGAACACCTTTATATTTGTTCCGCTAACCCAATCTCCACAAAATACACAAACTTTCCTTTTTCTATTCTCCTTTTCACAACCCTTGCTTGAGAAAGAGCTTTAAGAATCATTCTTGATCCACATACACCCACGCCCATCGCTTTTACAAGCCCATTAGGTGTTGCTTCTCCACTCTCTCACAAGCGGGTTCAAAATCTCCTTAACATCTCTCTCAC
>RFLC01000154.1 GCA_003694055.1 Candidatus Pacearchaeota archaeon
AAGCTTCTTGAGAGCAAGCTCGGGAATGGTTTTGTGATTTTGTCAAGAAATTTAGAGCCAGCTGGCCAGGATTTTCCGCATGCCAGTTTGTTAGTTATGCCAAAAGTGTAAAGATTTTGTCAGAGGGTCGCGCGAGCGTCGTGGTTCGCGCGCTTCATTTTCACGCTCGCACTTTTGGGATTAGAGAGAGGATTCGCGCGCTTTTCTATCTAAACGCCGATGAAATCTATGAAATGTTTGCGCGCGGCGCGCAAAGGAACTCCGCAACGCGCCGCGCTTTTTGTATATACGTGTGTATATACAATTTCGCAGTTTAACCAGCATATATTTTTAGAACACTTCATATTAATTTTGGTCCACATTAGTTTGCTAGCCGCACTACTCAATGCCCGCACTTAGTCTCTTGTCATACCTACATGCACGCTACCAAGTTAAAGCTTAAACTTCTCTTTTAGCTTTTTAATAAAACCTTGACCTTTGCTTCCTGCTCTGAAATCTTTCTGCTTCTCTTGCTTGTCGTCGATGATTATCCTGTGCTCAATCTTTGGCTTTGTCTTTAGAACCGGCGCTTCTGCAGCGAGCAACATCTCAGCACGTTTTATTGCTTTATTAACCTGCAAGCGAGAGTAGCCTTGGTCAAGCAGTGCCCATCTGAGCGACTCTTTTGTGTAGCCTTTCTTTAAATTTTTTCTAACGTAATCTGTCAATTCGTCTATCAAACTTTTCTCCTTAAACATCTAACAAAAAAGATTTTAATCTTTAAAAATTATTGCGTGCCATCTCTTGCAATAAAGTGCGGGTTTTTGTAAGCAGCGTTGCGCGCGCTTGCTCGTGCGCATATTAGTTTCTTTGACAACTCAAGCACTTTTGCCGATGGTAGATTTTTATGTCGTGCGATGCCTAAAGCGTGCTCGTTCCGCGCGAGCGCGTCGTGTTTGCGCAGCACACAAAGCTCCCCACTTCAATCTCTAGCGCAATTCATCCGCAGCTAAACACTAATTTCTTGCGCGCGAATTAATTAGAGAATAATTTTATGCGGTAATTTTAAAAAACGAGGTGATGTAGGGGAAAAATGGCAGCGAGTAAAAAACTTTCAGAGAAGGAGTTGGATACGATTAATGTTGGGATTTTTGGCCATATTGACCATGGCAAGACGACGCTATTGCAACGCTTGAGCGGGAAATGGGCAGACACGCATTCTGAGGAGTTGAAGCGAGGGATAACGATAAAGCTTGGCTATGCAGATGTGACAATTTATGATGACAATGGAAAGGTGAACATTCAAGGCAAGGGAAAGCCAATTAGGCATGTTTCATTTATTGACTGCCCAGGGCACGAGATGCTAATGGCGACCACTCTCTCCGGAGCTGCGATAATTGACCTTGCGATTCTCGTCGTTGCTGCTAACGAGGGCATCTTGTCGCAGACGCGAGAGCACCTGATGGCTTTGAAAGCAAAGAGAGTTGAGCAGTACATAGTTGTGCAAAATAAGATTGACCTTGTGAGCAAGGAGCGAGCGCTTGACAATTACAAGGAGATAGTTAAGCTCCTCGACGAGAATGGGATAAAAGCAGACATAGTGCCGGTGTGCGCTCAGCAGGGCGTGAATGTTGACAAGGTTTTGGAGCTTATAGCGCAAGCCAAGGTTCCTGAGCGAGACACGTCTGAACCAGCAATTTTCTTAGTCGCAAGGAGTTTTGATGTTAACAAGCCGGGGACAACTCCTGAGAACCTGCGCGGAGCAGTGTTAGGCGGATCACTGAAAAAGGGCACGCTTTCCGTCGGAGATGAGATAGAGATAAAACCAGGAAGGGTTGAAATGGTAGAAGGTCAGAAGAAATACATTTCCTTGAAAACAAAAATAAGAGGTTTGTTTAAGGGCTCAACTAAAGTTGAGAAGCTTTCTCCCGGCGGCAGCGTGGCAATTGAAACATCTCTTGACA
>RFLC01000155.1 GCA_003694055.1 Candidatus Pacearchaeota archaeon
AATTAACATTCCCGTTGTTTGCCTGCGATCCTGCAATCCCATCGCTGCTCTGCGTGTCCTGCACGCAATAAGTTTGCGGCACTCCTGCACATTCGTCTTGCGGAGTGTCAGGATTGTCTGTGCAGCAAGCATCAGGATTGCAAATTCCCCATCCAACCGCCCCATTCCTGCACTCCCCTTCGCCACAGGCCAAACAGCTTCCAACTTGCATCGCCCTTGTTGCAGGATCAGGATGACTATGAGAAATCACATTCCTTAACAAAACGTTCGTGCTTCCCTTTATAGCAAAGCCATCTAATCCATACCTAGCAATAGCATTCTCTATTGTCAAGGCATCAACGAACTCAGCATGGAAGTCAGCGCACTGCCCAGCAGTTCCTGGAGCTAGGCCGTTGTACTCTGCTATTGAATTTGATATGTGGTTATTATCTCCCTGAATAAAGAAACCTGAGCAACCACCATTTTTCACAATCAAGTTTGAGAAACTCACCCAATCTCCTTGAGAAACAACAACATTGTCGTTTGCAAACACTTGCGGAGCTGACTGCCCGTCCAAAACAGGATAACCATACACTGCGTCTTTTACTCCAACGAAACTTATCGGCGCTGCTGATGTCCCGCTCGCAGTTACTTTCAAAACATTATCGTTTATGTTCGTTGTAGCTGCAACATACGGCGTGCTTGCTCCAAGAATGTAAACTGTACTTCCCGGCACTGTCGCCGCGTCTGCACCTGCCTGAATTGTGCAGAACGGCTGCGCTTGCGTTCCTGGCCCTGTATCATCGCAATTTGGATTATCTTTATCAACATAAAATTCTGTTGAAACTAAATCCTGCCCATCGCAATCCTGATCAATGCCGTCATTTGGAATTTCCACAGCTCCGGGATGAATGCTCGCATCATTGTCGTTGCAATCAACTCCCACATTGCACTGTTGCGTTCCGCTTGCGCCACAGCACGACCCCGCTCCAAGATTGCTGTACCCATCTTGATCAACATCAGTACATTGCTGAGAGCTCCAAGAAAATGTCACACTGTCTAAATCAGTTATATCACTAAAACTTGCCCTGTAAATGAAGTTGCTTGCCTGCTGCAATGCCTGGCATGTCAAATCTGTTATTTGTCCGCCATTTGTAACCTCGCACCAGCTCTGCCCGTTGTCAGCGCTTATCTCAATTCTCGTCGCTCCTGGCGTTGACTCAACCCAGCTCGCGTCAAGCACATTAAACTGCCCGCCCATATCAATCAACGTTGACTCAAAACTCCCGCTCACTGAATTGCTTCCTTGCGAGTAAAGTTGTTGTATTTCTGTTTCAGATAAAGCCCTCTGCCAGACAGCAAACTCGTCTATTAAGCCATTCCATAGTCTTCCAGACCCCAAGGCGCCAATTTTAAGCACGTTGTTCTGTCTTTCTATGGTCCCTGTCAAACTAGCAATCTGGGATTGCAAAACTCCATCCACATAAAGCTTCACGTTTGAACCATCATAAACCCCAACAAGATGGTGCCAGTTCGTGTCATCTAACCTATTATCACTTTTTATCTGTCCTACACTTCCCGTGTCGTTATAAACAGCAAATAAATACCTTCCGTCATTTTCAAGCCTAAAGTACATAATATTTCCTCCAACAGAGGTTACATATCTGTCCCCGCTAGCTGGCGCAGCGTTCTTAACCCATGCAGAAATTGTCAAAGCAGGCAAGCCCTCTATTAGCCCGGGAACTTCAACAGTCAAATAGTCGTCCAATCCGTCAAATGTGCATGCTTGGTTAAACATTCCAATTGAATTGCATGTTATCCCTCCTGTTTCGCTAACCGGATGGCCGTTGTTAGAGCTATCTAGAGAATTTCCATTCATATGCAAAAGCAAAACAGTGTCTGCATCTGGCTGTGTTTCCTGCCCTTGCGCCACAACAGGATGGATGTTTGTTACACCATCCCACTCAACATTGTTGAAACTATTTTGATTTACAAAATTTAAGTCTAGATAATCGTCAGAAAATGAACCTCCAGGCCCCAACAAAAGCCCTTCTCCAGGAGGATTAACATTCAAAATATCTGAAACCTCTCTCACATTAGAACTAACTCTAAAAACTAATTCAGGATTGCCTCCAATGGGCAAACCTA
>RFLC01000156.1 GCA_003694055.1 Candidatus Pacearchaeota archaeon
GATGTAAACGCTGTAAGTGAAAGCAATCTCGCACGCGCGCAACCCTTGCCTTGCATAGCTCTCCAAAACTTCCAACGCAGTTTTCACAGGACCAATTCCCGCAGGACCGAACAAAACATCAGAAGGCATTCTAACTCAACAACCTCAAGCTTTCGTCAATCTCGCCGAGGTTTTGGAGAATGTAGGTGTGCAAGCGCTTGATGATTATTGCTTGCATCTCCTCTTTCAACTTTCCAGTGCACTTGTTCAAATCCTTCTCAGGATAGTCCCCAACGCCGAGAGGAATGTAGCAAACCATCTCCAACCCAGACAACTTTTGCAAGGCCAGCTCTCCCTCCTTCGGCTGCAAAAATCTCACATTCACCTTGCACGCCCCGCCCTCGCGCCCGATAGTTTCATACTCCCAACTTGCCTCAACAGCATCATTCACATACCTTGCCCTCTCGCACCTCTTCAAGCTATCCTGAAAGCACTCAAAGCTCCCGCAGTCCTTCACTGCAAAAAATGTAAACTTCAGCGCGACAACTAAAAAAACCAAGGCAAGAACAGCGTAAGTGACTATCACTCTCTTCTTCATCCGATTTCTAAGAGACAAGATTATTTAAATTTGAGCCAGAACAAAATGAAATAAATAAAAAAATAAACAAAAAAACAAAACAAAGAAAGTTTAGTAGTAACTCTCTTCTTCTTTCCTTTCAGGTTTTCTTGCAAGCAGCACAATCAGTACAATCAGCAGCACAACAAAGATAATCGCTAGCACAACGGTCAACAAAAGTGCTGCGTTGTCTGTCACCTTTGGCTTTGGTTGCACAACAGGCGGCTTCTCTTCCTGCTTTGCCTTCTTGAACTGCGTGACAAAAGTCTTTGTGTCGATAATCTTGCCGTCTGACAAGATGTTCACATTGAACAAAGTTTGCCCGGCAGTGTCAGAGCTGACAGTTATTCTTGCAGTTCGGCTTGAGCTCGGTGGCACTACCAACACCGGGTCGCTCACATCAATGTTCATCTCAACCGGCGAGTCCACTGCAAGCTCGTATATCTTCAGCTCGTTGCCGCGGTTCACAATGGTCACGCTGTACTGCGCGCTCTCGCCAACGTCAACTGCGCGAGTTGTTATTGGCACAACAATCGTGCTCAACTGCTCTTGTCCAACGATGTTCACCTTTCTCTCAAGCCGCGTTGAGGCATCAGAGTTGAAAGCCTCAATCACAACAGTGTACACCCCAGACTTCACGTCAGCAGGCAATCGCAGTGCAACCAAACGCTCAAGCGTGTCTTGCCTGTCTGCCACATTGCCACCCTGGTCAAACGGAGACAAGTCGCCAAGTAAAACAACGTTCTCCAAGTTCAACTCAGGTATGCTAATTCTCACAAAGGTGTCCTCTGCAAGGTGGCTTCCGCGGTTCTTCACAACAACGTCTGCCACTAGGCTTGTGCCTGCCTTAACTTGCGTGTCCATTTGCGCGCTCAGTATCTCAAGCAGGTAGGATTCTCTTTGCACAGTCAGGTCAATTGAGACCTGGTCAGCAATCCCCTGCTGTTCGCTCTCAACAACCACGTTCAACTTGCGCGGCTCGTCTAAGTTCTCGTCAAGGTCGAACGGCAGCGTCACCAAAACAGTTCTCACATAAGTTCTGTTCGGCAAGACGTCAAACCTCTCGCTCTCAGATGCCAAACCAGATTGGCCTGACACCCAGATTTTCACGCGCACGTCTTGCGCGCTGTCAGTGGCGTCGAATCGCACGAGCACTGGAACAGTTTGGCCGGCAAAGTTGGCAAAATCCACTGAGCCGCCCAAGGCCTCCACGCCGTTGATTTCGACATCACTTATCTGTCCAAACGCAGATGCGAGAGGCAGTGCAACCACTAGTGCAAACACTATACTTGCAATCCCTAAAAGGTTTTTAACCTTCATCTTGTTTCAATTCTCAAATTTAGTTAATTTTAGGGTGTGAAAACTATTTATAAACTTTTTGGTGATTACACAACTAAACCACTTTATAGTTATAAGCTAGTAGTGAAATTTCGGAAAAAAGCTTAAATAGGTATACCAAAGTATACCTACATGAAAAAACAGATTGTGGCGAAAAAGCGCGCAAGCAAGATTACAACTTTGAAACTAACAAAAGAAACTAAAGCGAGATTAGACAAGCTCAAAATCTATCCAAAAGAAAGTTACGAAATTGTTTTGAAAAGAATGCTAAACATCCTAAACATTTGCCGTGTGGCTCCGGAACGCGCGCAAAAGCATTTGCTAAAGCTGGAGAGGATTAAACTTGCCTACCGCACTGAAAAAAATTCGAGCTTAAGAAACAAAATCTGAGAAAAACTTAAAAGTGCTACCTCTGAGAAGCAGAATGCGAAATGAAACATTGGAAAGCAAAGTCAGGAAACTTGACGATGGCATCACGCCGATAAAAACGCTAGCAAAACTGCTAGCCCGTCGCTGCGGCGCATCCCCGCTCACAGTTGAGGCATACATCAGAGCAAAGAGAAAAGGTTACTCTTCGCACATGCAAATGGTTCTTGCGTCGCACGGCTACACGCGCATAGTGGATTATCTAAACGAAAAAGTTAGGGCTCAAGGATGGAAGTCATGGAGCGACTATTGCACTTGGAGAGCGATAGACAGAGGCGCGACTTGCACAGGCTACCGCACCAAACACCAAAAGAGTTTCGAGGAGGGAATTGAATTGCTCCCCCCAGAACAAATTGAACAAATGCCAGATGAAAAGTTAAGCGAGAGCTTAGAAAAAGAGAAACAACTGCAAGCAATGAGGGAGTTCTTAGAAAACTCTCCTACTCGAGAGTTCAGAATCCTGTACATGCGCTTCTTTCTAAACATGACTCTCGAGCAAACAGGCAAAGCGCTTTCGATAGGAAAGGAAAGAGCAAGGCAACTGCAAGAGCGAGGGATAAAGCTTCTCTCTTCCTACATCTCTAGAAACGGAATTGAAGCTCTGCAAGGAATTAGAAATTGCTAGCATCACAAAAATTAAAAACACTTGCTAACTCGATTTGTGATGAAAACCCACTCTTGCGGAGAGCTGAGAAAAAGTCATGTTAATTCTGAAGTAAAACTTTACGGATGGGTTGAAAACATTCGCGAACATGGCAAGGTTGCGTTCATTGATTTGCGCGACCGCTCAGGAAAGGTGCAGGTCGTTCTGCTCTCCAACTCAAGCGCGTTTGCAAAGCTAAAAGAGCTAACAAGAGAAAGTTGCGTTTCTATCTCAGGTAAGGTTTCGGCGCGCAAGCCAGGCACAGAAAACAAAGAGCTGGCAACAGGAGAGGTCGAGGTGGTTGCAACTGAAATGGAAATCCTTGGCGCGTGCAAAGAACTGCCGTTCGAAATCGGCGACGAAAAAGTTGCAGAAGAGGTGCGGCTGAAAAAGCGTTTCCTTGATTTGCGGAGCGAGCGCTTGCAATCCAACATCCTCTTGCGCCACAAAGTCATCAAAGCAATAATAAACTACCTTGACTCGCGCGGATTCATCCACATTGAAACTCCAATTCTCGCGAAAAGCACTCCAGAAGGTGCGCGCGACTACTTGGTTCCTAGCAGAGTGCATGCCGGAAAGTTCTACGCTCTCCCGCAGTCGCCGCAAATTTTCAAGCAACTCTGCATGGTCGCAGGATTTGAAAAATACTTCCAAATTGCGCGGTGTTTTCGCGACGAGGACCTGCGCGCAGACCGCCAACCAGAGTTCACTCAGCTCGACATTGAAATGAGTTTCGTCGAGCCAGAGGATGTGATAAAAGAGATGGAGGGTTTGTTCGCTTACATCTGGAAAGAGGTCTTAGGAGTTGAGTTGAAAACACCTTTCCCTCGCCTCACTTACGCCGACGCAATTGAAAAGTACGGCAGAGACAACCCTGACTTGCGCAAAAGCAAGGATGAGTGGGCGTTTGTCTGGATTGTGGACTTCCCGATGTTCGAATGGGACGACTCAGAAAAGCGATGGTATGCGATGCACCATCCGTTCACCTCGCCAGAGGACAATCCTGACTGGAGCGCTCCTAGCAAGATAAAAGCAAAAGCATATGACTTGGTGCTGAACGGAAGCGAGATTGGCGGAGGTAGCATAAGAATCCATAAACAAGAGCTCCAAGAAAAAGTCTTTGAAACCCTTGGCATCTCTCCAACTGAAGCAAAAGAAAAGTTCGGGTTCTTGCTCGACGCTCTCAGCTATGGCGCGCCGCCTCACGGAGGAATTGCCTTCGGGCTTGACCGCATCATCCAACTCATGACAAACTCTCAAAGCTTAAGGGACGTTATTGCATTCCCAAAAAACAGAGAGGCAAGAGATGTGATGATGGACTCTCCTTCAGAAGTGAGCGAAGAGCAGTTGCGAGAGGCGCACATCAAGCTCGACATTAAAGAAAATGAGCGTGCGAAACAAAACAACTGAGGAGATAGAAAGGGAGAGATTAATTAGAGAGCATTACTCTCCTGAGCAACAAGAGTTTATTTACAGCATGCTAACCCACGACGAGCTTGCAATTGTCGACGACGCAATTGAAAAGTTTGAGCTCATGAGTCGCGGCGCGGACGCGCGTGGCAAAGAAGAACGCGCGAGCGCTGGCAGGGGGATAGAGTTCTACTTTGACCTCGCCAGAGCTTTATTTGTCGCAAATGAGATGGGAACAGACATTGAAGAGATTGACAACTACACTCCCATTGACCTGCGCCACTACCTTGTTCTCGAGAGAGCGTGGCTAGGAGCGCAAAAACACAGGCTTGAAGAGAAGCTTGGAAGAGAGATGAGCGAACAAGAGTTTATACGCTATTGCGCTGAGAGGAACATCCCAAGATTGTTCAGAACGCTTTACTTCTACCACTTCCAAAAGAAAATGTCGAGGGAAGAGTGAGCAACCAAATAATAGGCAGAGCTTATTACGCAACTCTCGAGCTTGTTAAAAACTACCTAACATCTTTAGCTAACGGAGGCATGAGCGAGAACATCGAACTAGTGCGCGAGGGAAACCGGGCAAGGTGCTATTACGACGGCTGTTGCAAAAGGAGAGAGCCATGCGACACGCGCATCACCCTCTCTTTCCCAATGCACTCGCGCGGCGAAGAGCAAAACTCAAGCAGAGGTTGCTCTGGCCTAGCTGAACCAGACAAAGTGCTGCAAACATCTCTGTTTTTTCATGCTGAGTGTTTGGAAAAACTGGTTCAAGACAAAAGGCTGCAATCCCTCTCGTGAACTTCCCCTCGCGAAAGCGCGCGTTTGATCTTTGAGCGCTTCACAGCCTCGGCAGCTGTGCAATGCAACCAACGCTCGTGCACAACCTGCTCCACTGAGAGGCGCGCCGCCGAACAAATAGGCGCGCGCCGCATTGCCTCGACCTCAACGCCAAGTTTTACCTCATGTGCGCTTTCACAAACTTACCAACGCGCTCGCTTTCCTGACTTTCCATCGATAAATCCAAGCTAAAGCGCACGCCAGAACATATCGTAGCTTGGTTGGGCTTCTAAAAGTTTCAGGCGTGCAGGGAGGGAGCTTGCTCAGCAAGCAAGCAAGGAGCTACCTCCTGCCTTTCTCGTCGCTGCGACCCTGCAAGCACCGCGGCTCTCGCTTAGGGCTGCTCCCGTCAAGGCCTGACCCGGTTCACGAGAGAGCGGTCGAGCAGGACAGCAACTCATCGTCGGGCAAGAGACTCCATGCCGCCTGCCTCACTCGCTCCTTTGAGCCTGCCATGAGCCCATTTGCAAACAGCGGAGGGCTAGCCCGCCGGCTCCCCTGCACAAAAATCCGAAACACGCGAATTTTATAAACCTATCCTAGCGCGCTTGCCGTAGCATGACGCGCAAACAACTAAAGCAATAAACTCAATGCTCCTGCCGGGACTCGAACCCGGGTTTCCGCCGATCTCCGCACAAAAATCTGCTCGAGAGGGCGGTGTCCTTGGCCGCTAGACTACAGGAGCAACCACACAAAAAATTTTCCGTTTAAAAATTTTTGCACCTTCGGCACTGAAAATGCAAATTTTTATAAAATTCCTAAAGGATGATTTTTAATGATTGATTATAACGAACTCTACGAGTTATTAAGAAAAGAAAAATATTCTGAAGCGTTACAGCCGCTGCCAAAAGATTTCATAAAAAGTTTCAGAGAGTACGTGAACTTAAAGCGCGGGACAGAGATGGACAACCAACCGCAAATCACATCCAAGAGCTTCAAGTCAAGGCGCGAGCTTGAGAACTCAATCACGCTATTCCACGAGATAATGTCAAAACGCAGAAGCAAAATTCTCCGCCTAGCATTTGTCGCGACAAAAACAGGCATCATGAAGCGGGATTACGAGAACATGCTGGAGATAGAAAGAGAGATGTTCGAAAACATTGTGAAGGAGATAGAAAAAGAAGAAGAGAAGATTTCAAAAATGCTGAAGGGCGACGACGAGAACGAGCAAAAAAGCAAACTTGTCATTTTCACGCAAGATGTTGAGCAGTTTGTTGTGCCAACTGGCGAGGTGCTCGGCCCGTTCAAAGAAAAAGAGCTCGCAAACCTCGACGGAGAAATTGCAAACATACTTGTCGACGAAGGAAGGGCAATTTTTGTCAACGACGAGGGCTAATAATCATAAAAGCTAACATCTCAAACTTGAAATAATTTCTTATCTAAATGTAGCGGCGCTCACTACTGAAAAAATATCATCGTGTTTGTCTTTAAACCTCTCAAATACTTTAACATTCATTGTTCCATTTGGATAATTTGTTTTCTCTTGAATCATAATTAACTCTGTTACAACTGCAATAAATTCAACAGAGTACTCTCCGTAATCATTAAGTTTTTCAAATTCGGATAAATTTCCTTTACCATAAATCTGCAAAGAAGGAGGATATTTTTTAACAGGTTTTAGTTTTTTCATCATTTCGATTAAATAATCGACCAATTTCAAAGTTAATTTCTTATTTCTACTTAACTTCATGTACAAATC
>RFLC01000157.1 GCA_003694055.1 Candidatus Pacearchaeota archaeon
ATAAGCGCGCGCAACCTCTGGAGACAAACCATCAATGCTCATCCACCCGACTTTCAAACGCTTTGGCAAATTCTTCAAGTTTAGTTTTATCTCGTTTGAGGGAAAAGTCGTCGGGTCGTGAGGGTCTTGCCCGCGAATAACATCAAGCAAAAGCGCAGCATCAGCAACGCTATTCGCGCACACGCCGATTTGGTCCAAGCTCATCGCAAGGTCAATTAGCCCGTGCCTTGAGACAAGGCCATAAGAGGGCTTCACCCCGACAACACCGCAGTACGATGCAGGATTGCGCACGCTCCCGCCGGTGTCAGAACCAAGAGCAAGGTCGCAAAACCCTGCTGCCACTGCTGCTGCCGAACCAGAGCTAGAGCCCCCTGCAACAAACTCCCTCTTCACAGGATTTCTCGTCGGTCCGAACGCGCTCGTTTCTCCTGAACTGCCGCAAGCAAACTCGTCCATGTTGAGGATGCCAATTATCAAACCATCTTCCTGCTTAATCTTGCGCACAACACTTGCATCGTAAGTTGCGATATATCTCTGCAAAGTTTGCGAAGCGCAGCTTGCCGGCATGCCCTTAACATTTATGTTTGCCTTCACGCCAATCAACTTCCCGAACAACCTTCCTTTTTTCTGCTTTCGCTCCAGCTCTTCAGCTTCGCGCTCAGCATTCTCATTCACCCAAAGAAAAGAGTTAATTTCCTTGTCCTCTTGCTTTATCCTCTCTAAAACCTCTCGGACGCGCTGCTTCAACTCCCCCATAAACTTCCTTGGAGCTTGTGTTTATAAGTTTAGCGACGCTGTTCTTTTTGCGAAATAGAGCTAAACCTGCAGAGAGTAATTCGCGCAATGAGCAAAAAGCCCGCGCTCGCTAAAAAATCGCTCGCGCTTTTGCGGCGCAAGCTTAGAAAGCGCGCTGGAAAGGAAAATGTATATACGCGCGTATATACGCTTGAAAGCACGCAAAGAGATTAAGCGCGGCGGCGCAGCGTTGCAAGCGTGGCCGCCGCGCGCAAGGCAAGAGTTTCAGATGATGCCATAGCAAGCTAGAGAGCAACAATTTTAAAAACCCTATTTTTTTAGGTTGCACATGCCATTAAAAGTCAATATCTCTGAAAGCGGGCTCACCTGGAAGATTGAAGTAGATGGCACAGCTCTGCACGGCAAGAAGATAGGAGATACTATCGACGGAAAATTAGTTTCTCCAGAACTTGAAGGATATGAGTTGCAGATAACTGGCGGAACTGACAGCTCTGGCTTTCCAATGCATCCATCTAGTGATGGAGTCGGCTTGCGCAGAGTTCTCCTCTACAAAGGCTGGGGCTTTAAGACAAAACCAATTGGCGACAAGAAAAAAAGGAGAGATGTTAAGAAAGGAATGCGGATGCGAAAAACCGTGAGAGCGAACACGATAGACGAGAGCATCGCGCAGCTTAACACAATCGTTGTAAAGAAGGGAAAGAAAACTCTCGCAGAGATTTTCCCAGACCAAAACAAAAAAGAGGAACCCAAACCTCAAGGCGAGGAAAGCCAAAATCAAGACAACCCTAGCGCATAAGTTTGCCCTCTGCCACAATTAGCGCGTGGAACTCATTGAACAATTCATAATCTCTCTCAAGTGCAGAGTGAAATAATTCCTGCCACTCCTCGTAAGTTCTCAGCGATAAGTCAAACTTTTGCGCAAACAATCGCTTTGTGTATGCATCCACGACAAAGAAAGGTTTTTTGTAAGCGTAAAGCAAGATTGAGTCTGCAGTTTCAGGACCAATTCCCCATGTTTGCAACAGCGCGTGCCTGAACTCTCCGTCACTCTTGAATCTCCTCCTCAGCCAACTCGCCCTCGACAGCAAACTGAGGTAGAACTTAGAAATGAATTTCAGCTTTTTTGCCTTTTGCCTAAAATATCCTGCCGACCGAAT
>RFLC01000013.1 GCA_003694055.1 Candidatus Pacearchaeota archaeon
CGCCGAACCGAAAGATTTAAATACCCAAGGGGCAAAAGTTTTTAAAGCTTTCGCAGCAGGAGTTTCTATGAGCTATGTGAAAAGATGCCCTGAGTGCAATAGCATAAATTTGATTTATGACAACCAGTCTGGCGAGATAGTTTGTCACGATTGCGGTTTGGTTGTTGAGGAGAAGATAGTTGACACAGGTCATGAATCAGGAGGTAAGTTTGACAAGTCAGACAAGAAGGGACGCGGAGGCGCGCCGCTCTCGATGCAAAAATACGATCGCGGTTTGACAACTAACGTCGGTGAGATGGTTGACATCTACAAGTTGGAAGGCGGGCAAACAAGAAAATTTTTGCGACTTCGACGCTGGCAGGAGCGAGTTTCAACATCGATAGAGAGGAACTTGCGTTTGGCAATGGCTGAACTAAGAAGAGTGGCTTCATATCTTAACTTGCCGAGCGTGATAAGGGAAGAGGCATCGAGGATTTACAGGTATGTTCTCCAACGCGGCTTGGTGCGGGGACGCTCGATGGAGTCAGTGATTGCAGCTTGCATTTACGCGGCATGCAGGTCTTACAACATCCCTCGAACTCTTGACGAGATAGCAGAAGCGTCAGACGTGGAGCGCAAGGAAATTGGGAGGACTTACAGGTTCATAATCAGAAAGCTGAAGATAAAGATAACTCCAAGCTCGCCGAAAGATTACATCCTGCGTTTTGCCTCAATCCTTCACCTCTCTCCGAGAACTCAAAACAAAGCATTTCAAATATTGAAACGCGCTGATGTGTCTGAGCTGACTTCTGGCAGAGGTCCTGCGGGAATTGCAGCAGCTGCATTGTATGTTGCAGCGCTCCTTAACAACGAAAAACGCACGCAGAGGGAGGTTGCAGACATCGCAGGCATAACTGAAGTGACAATCCGCAACAGATACAAAGAACTGACCGAGCATCTTGGTTTGGAGGAAAAGCTTAATGTCAAAATTGGAAAAGAAGATGTTAAAAGCGCGAAAGGAAAGACAAAGCAAACGAAAACAAAAAAGGGTGCGAAGAAAGTAAGAAAACGTTAGTGGTTTTTCTAGTGCTGGATTGAGTTAAAGCAGTGTTTGTCAGTTCATTGCAACCGCAAACTTGTCTTCGTTTTGAGTGTTAGTCATCCTTGCTTTTGGTGTGTGTTTTTTCGCAAGCGGCCGGGAGCGCGCGAACGATTGAGTGAGCGCGCGCCGCGGAACGAAAGCACGCGGGTGCAACTCACTTACTTTTTCGGGAGAAACTATTGCCAACTAGCGAGGGTTTGTAATCAATTTATTGAAACTAGTCAGAAAATCAACCGACGTAACTCCCTTCTTTTTGCTTTGTTTCGTTCTTTCCAAATCTCATTGCAGAAATAACCTCTCCGATAATCTGCTTGTGCTCCATCCAGACTTTATAAATTTCCTTAACAAGCTCTGCATCCCTTTTCTCGTCGTTCAACGCCTCGCATTCAATCGATGCCAAAATCAATTTCGCAAATTCAGAGTAAACCTTTGAAATTTTTTGCTTGTCGCTGTCTGTTAGATTTCTCACATAAGGCAAGTAAAACCTTGGCGCGTTCATTGGGTTCAGCGTCACACTCTCGATAAAATTATTGAAATAGTAAATTTTATCAATCGCAATCCTCCTAACTACCCTCGCTAGAATTTCTGTTTGTTTGTCAAACCTTTCAATCTCAAACTCATTGTTCAACTCCTCAAATTTAGGGAGCGAGTATTTTTTTGCTAGCTTTTCATACTCCTTTTTCAAATCCTTTAACTCCATTCACTCGTAAAGCTACGGGCGTTTTTATATTCTCCGGTCAGGCTTTCCAATCAAATATTTTTGAGTTGGCGGATTGCAGCGTTTACCTTGTGAATGATTTCAAATGAATTTTTACCATAAATTTTTTATAGCTGGCATCGATGTTCTATCATGCAAGAAGTCTTGAGAAATTTGCGAATTGTTTACTCGCGTCCGAAGTACATTGCGCTGTTGCTAGCTGTTTCACTTGCTTTTTACGAGTTAAACGTGCTTGCGTTTAATCTGCCGTCATTGGGCTATTTGGCTTCGCTTGGAATTTTGAAAGGTGGCGAGTTGTTGGTTTCGTTCAGTTTGGGATTGCCCTCGATAATGAGCCGTTCTTCATTTTATGCGTTGCTTGTGATAAGTGTTTTGCTGGGGATGCTTGTGAGTTTGATGGTGTTCAAAGTTTCTTCTAGAGCAGAAGGAAACGGAGGATATTTCGGATTCGTGGGCATGCTTTTGGGCAGCATCGCGCCAGGATGCGCTGCTTGCGGGATAGGGCTTCTTCCGCTGCTGGGGATTAGCACTGCGTTCCTAACATTCCTTCCTTTGAAGGGGTTGGAGCTTTCGTTGCTTGCCATCTTGGTTCTCGGTTTTTCAATTGCTAGGATATCGAAAGATTTAACTAGGTGCGAGAGTTGCAAACTCAACCTTGAGATGAAAGGAGGTAATTAAAATGGCGAAAGACACAATAACAATTCGCAAGCAAGACCTTTGGAAGTACTCGACATTTGTGCTAGCTGGCTTGCTTTTGGTGTTCGTGTTTGTGTTTGTGTTCAACTCGAACAAAGGAGTTACAGGGCAGGTGGTGAACGTGCAGGGCGGATCTCCAACGCCAAACGCTGCGCCAAGCGCGCCATCTCAGCCGAGCGTTGTTCAAGCTAGTGTTGACGACGATCCTTTGCTTGGCGATCCGAACGCGCCTGTGACGATGATAGAGTTCAGCGATTACCAGTGCCCATTCTGCGGCAGGTTTTGGAGTCAAACCCTTCCGCAGTTGAAAAAAGACTACATCGATACA
Source organism: Candidatus Pacearchaeota archaeon (assembly GCA_003694055.1). Lineage (GTDB taxonomy): Archaea > Nanobdellota > Nanobdellia > Pacearchaeales > GW2011-AR1 > UBA73. The sequence continues at coordinate 2,824 of RFLC01000013.1, forward strand.
GGCAAAGTGAAGTTTGTTTACAGGGACTTCCCATTGACTAGCATACACCAATGGGCTCAGCAGGCGGCAGAAGCAGCTGAGTGCGTGAGGAAAGTTGCAGGCGGAAGCGACGAAGCGTACTTCAAGATGCATGACAAAATCTTTGCTAACCAGCACAGCTTGAACACAGACAACTTGAAAGCATGGGCGAAAGAGCTAGGGTATGATATCAGCTCTTGCCTTGACAACGGCGAGATGAGGTCTGAAGTGCAAAAGGACCTTGCAGACGCGCAAGCAGCTGGCGGAAGAGGAACTCCTTACTTTGTAATCAACGGCAAACCAGTGAGCGGCGCGCAGCCGTACGCAGTATTCAAACAAGTCATCGACGCAGAGCTTGCGAAAGCGTAATCGTTTTTGTTTTTTTCTTTTTAATTTCTATTTTCTTGGTTAAAGTGCTGTTCTAATTTTTTCGAGCAACGCATTCAGATAAGCGCTCGAGTTGAAACTCTTTTGAACGCGTGGAATTCCTAGTTTCGGCAGGATTTTATCGCGCACTAGCGCGTTAGCGTAAGGTTGGGAAAGATTTTTTAATTCTCTTGCCATGGCGTGCGTGAGCTAGGATGCTGACTTTCGGCGCTCCTGAAAGGGAGAACGCTAACGAGCGTTGCTGAGGAAGGTCCGGGCACCCTTGCCGCGCACTCAGAAGCGAGGCATGTCATGCGAGCTGCGAAAGCAGTCTGCTGTGAGGCAGGGCTCCGGAACAGAAACGCCACAGCTCTCCTCGAGAAATGCTCCATGCGGGAATCGATGAAAGGAGAGATTTGATGAAACGGCCGACCTCGCTGGTGCAAGTGCCGTTGCCGCACGCTAAGACAGATGTCAGCGCGCACTTTCAATGTGCGACAAAACCCGGCCTATCCTAGCTCGTTTCTTTCTCCAGGTTTGAGAGTTGCTGGTTGCGCTAACCTGCTAGCGATAGCGTGGAGAAATTCGCGCGGCGGCTGTGCTTGCAACGCTACGCCGCCGCGCTTAATCTCTTTGCGTGCTTTCAAGCGTATATACGCGCGTATATACATCTTACTTTCCAGCGCGATTTCCAAACTTGCGCCGCAAAAGCGCGAGCGATTTTTTCGCGAGCGCGAACGTGAGAGCGCGCAACTCTTCCCAGGCCGTTAGGAAAGAACTGCCATGAAACTAGCGACGAATAAATCAACTAGCTTATTCAGAGAAC
>RFLC01000158.1 GCA_003694055.1 Candidatus Pacearchaeota archaeon
GCTCGTCGTATTTCGCTCCCCACCACTCACTCTCCTCATAAGCATTTGCCAACTCTCCTCTCACAATCTCCCTCAATTCATCAAACTTCTCCTCAAATCCATTCCCCCTCAACTCTCTCGCTAGCGCAACCAACTCTCCAAAACGCTCGCTCGCCCCAACCCTCACCCCGCAAACATCCAAACCAAAATAACTCGGCAAAATTCTCATCAAAAAACAAAGCGCTTTCAAGTTATAAGGTTTTATGTAACTCAAAATAACTCAAACGCTAAAATGCGCAAAGCCTCGCACGCCCAAACCTCCTGCTCCCTAAGCAACTCGCGCCCGCCAAACTCGCGCAAAAACCTCTTTAAAACTCTCCAACAAACAAAAGAAAAAGAAAAAATAACAAAAATAAAGGAATTAAATGCGGTTTAGGTGTGGCACGTAATCACTGTCGGCGAAGGCGGACACTCTGCAGTTCCTCCCTGTCCGTCGTCAACGATTGCGATTGCTCGGGCTTGTAAAGTGTTCACTATTGGAGCGCCTATTCCCCATCCACTAATGGATATAGGAGGAACACTGACTGTGCCGTAAGCACTGATATCTTGAGGGTTTGAAGTAGCTGTTTCACCAGTATTAGTGTTAGCTATCACTGCCTTCACTTGTTTGACCGCACCAGAGTCGTCTCTTAACTTAACAAGTGCCTCATCGTAAGTACCATCGCCATTTGTGTCAGCAACACTACAATCCAACGGTGTCACCTGCACATTAAAGCACGCAGTCTGCTGTCCTGCAGAGGTCGAGGTGTTACGTATCGTCGGCAAAATAAACGCTGCCAGCACTGCGACCGCTGCGAGTGCAAGCAGGATTATCAGCACAGTCGTCACTACATTACTAACACCGCGCTTGTTCTCTAACATTTGTCTGAACATTCAACATTCACCTCCTTTCAATTTTCCAAATCTAAATCTAACGCAACCATGCACTTCACTTGTGCGCAAACCAAAACTCATGCTCCTCACCTTCTTCACCTCTTTTCCTGCTCTCCTTTTTTAGTTTGCCTTGATAGCTGACAAACCCAAACCTCTCAAATTGTACACATTCTAACTTTTTTAATCTTTCTATTGCGCGCTCTGCAAGCCCTCTCACAAATTTTCCGTCTGGCATAAGCACGCTCGCGCTGACATGTTCAGAAACCCAGTTTATCTTCGGCACGTCCTTTACTTCCGTCGAAGTTACGCGCGCCCGAGCGCGCGCATCAAACACAACATTGAACAAATGCAAAAGCCTAACCTCCTTTCCTTTAAAGCGCTCAAAATCCTCGCGCGAAATAAAAATCCTCCCCACCCTCACGCGCCTCTCTTTTGCTTTATTCGGATGCACCCAAACCCTTGCCTCCCTCACTGGCAACTCCTCGGAAAAGTGCAACTCAACCGGCTCTGCAACAAAAGAGTAGCGCTCTGCAAC
>RFLC01000159.1 GCA_003694055.1 Candidatus Pacearchaeota archaeon
AAAAGTCAGCCAACTCTTGGAGCAGCTTTGGCTGGCTTCGGCGGATTTATGGGCACGTCAGCTGTGATTCAGTACCTGCAACAAAGCCAGCTGCTTGGGTCAGGGTTTGGCAGTTTTCTCGGAACAATTGGTCCGCTAGCTGCGATTGGCGTCGGAGTTGCGATATTTCTTTCAACAGCGAAGAAAAGGAAGGTTGAGATTGTGAGGTTCGAGTGCTTGCCTTGGCAGGCGCCGATTGGAGGGGAGAATTGCGAGAAGTGCAACGAGGATCCGAGTCTGCCTTGCTCTGAGTACCGGTGCAGGTCGCTCGGCCAGGCGTGCCAGTTGCTCAACCCCGGGACAGACAAGCCTCTTTGCGCATGGGTGAACAAAGACGACACAACAAGCCCGAGGATAGAGGTCTGGCAAGAAGCGCTCAAACCGCGAGGGTTGAGGTATGTGCCTGACAACAGGATTAGACCGCCGAACAGAGGGTTTAAGATAATGCGCAAGGGCGCTCCTGCAGGGTGTTTGAACGCATTCACTGACTTGCAGTTTGGCATTAAAACCGACGAGCCAGCGCAGTGTAAGATTGACTACGAGCTCAAAGACACGTTTGACGATATGGGCTTTTACTTCGGCGAGACCACGCTTTATGATGTTGAGCATGTCCAGCGATTGAAAGTTCCTCAGCCGTTCAAGGACGACGGCACGCCAGCTGAGGGCGGACCTGTTTTACATAACGACGGAACATTCACGCTCTGGGTGCGCTGCAGGGATGCAAACGGAAACGAGAACGTGGATGCAGTTGCGTTCAGCTTCTGCGTGGCAAAGGGTCCGGACACAATCCCGCCGACAATTGAAGCCTCTTCGATACGCTCAGGCCAGCCAGTTGCAGCAGGAGCTGACTCTGTGCCGATAGAAATATTCACAAACGAGCCGGCAGAGTGCAGGTGGAGCAGGCAGGACAAAGCTTATGATGCGATGGAAAATGAAATGACTTGCAACAACCAGCTCTTTGAAGTTAACGCGAGGTTGAACTATGTTTGTTCAGGTGAGTTGACAGGAATTGTTGACCGCGAGCAAAACAATTTCTACTTCCGTTGCAAAGACCTGCACGGGAATGTGATGGACAAAAGCCTTGCGCTCACGCTCCGCGGCACTGAAGAGCTAGTTCTCGACGAAGTCGGACCAAACGGAACAATCGAAGGAGCAACTAGCGTTGTGACAGTCACGCTGACAGCGAAGACATCCCATGGAGCTGACGACGGCAAGGCAGTTTGCATGTATTCAACAAACCCAGATGACGAAACAAGCTTCATCCCAATGGAGAACACTAACAACTTCTTGCACTCGCAAGACCTCGACCTTACAGCAGGGACCTATCGATATTACTTTTTGTGCGTTGATGCCGGCGGAAACGCGGCGCGCGGCGACACAGTGTTCACGGTGAAAGTGGACAAGAAAGACCCGTTGATAGCGCGCGTCTATCGCGACGGAAATGAGCTCAAGCTGATAACGAACGAGCCGGCAGAGTGCGTGTACTCGACAACCACATGCAACTTCAACTTTGAGGAAGGACTGCCTTTTGTTTATGACACAGCAGGCAACGGAGTTGATAAGACCCAGCACCTTACAGAGTTTAGCACAGAAAACACTTACTACATCAAATGCCAGGACTTGAAGGGCAACAGGCCTAGGCCAGAGCAATGCCAGATGATTGTGCGAGGCGCTGATTTGTAAATCTCTGGCTGGAGAAGTTTTAAAGCTCGACCAACTTCGCTGCTTGACGAGCGCTGCGTTCGAGCTGAGATGAGGAATTTATCTTTTGGGCGAGCTTCTAGCAAAGCTTGCGTTGATGCCGGCGGAAACGCGGCGCGCTCTGATTTGGCGGGGGAAGTTATGGAAAGTGAGAGTGTTGGGAAACTTGTAAGGGTCATGAGGAAAAAGCTTAGCGGACTTGGCGTTGAGGTAGCGGCGGCGCGCGCTGCTTCAATGGAGAAGGATTTTTAGGTTGTTGGCGTTTGGTTTTTCGCAGCTCGCGCCGGGACCGCGCGAACGATTGAGTGAGCGCGCGGGCGCAAGTCACTTACTTTTTCGAGGGAAAATGCTTGCCAGGCGACGCGCACTTTATAAAAAAGAAACTCCAAAAAGATGTTGCCAATTCAAGCGCTTCCAAAACAAGCAGTTAGATTATAATCGCAGGATTGGCGTTAGCTTTGTCTTTATCCTCTTCCTCGTAATCTGCAACCAGTGCCTCTGTTGTTAAGACTAGCCCTGCAATGCTTGTTGCTGTTTCCAGTGCGCTCCTGACGACCTTTGTCGGGTCAATCACTCCGCTTTCGAACAACTTTTCATACCTGTCAGTGCGAGCGTTATAACCGACACCCTCGCCCTTGTCTTTAAGTGCGGCAAGCACTTCTGCTCCGTCTTTGCCCGCATTTTCTGCAATTTGCTTTATCGGCGCGACAAGAGCTTTCTTGACAATTCCTGCGCCAATTGCCTCATCACCCTCGAGCTTTAGATTTTCAATTTCTTTGAGAGCAGTGTAAAGAGCAAGCCCTCCTCCGACGATAACTCCCTCTTCCACCGCCGCCTTTGTTGCGTTTAGAGCGTCATCAATCCTCATCTTCTTTTCCTTCAACTCAGTTTCTGTGCTTGCTCCGACGTTAATCACTGCTACCCCTCCGGCTAACTTTGCAAGCCGCTTCCTTAAGTCCTCTTTCATGTACTCAGAGTCCTCTTTCTCAATCCTGTTCTCAATAGCCTTTACTCTTTTCTCAATCTCGCTCTTCTCACCCTTGCCTTCGATTATGAGAGTTTCATCCTTTGTCACGCGCACCTTTCCTGCTTGCCCGAGGTCTTCCCTTGTCACATCCTCCAGCTTGTCGTCCTTGTCTTTGCTTATCACTCTCGCGCCTGTTAGAATTGCAATGTCCTCTAGAAGCTCTTTTCTTTCGTCGCCAAAGCCCGGTGCTTTTACAGCGCACACTTTTATGGTCCCGCGCAAAAGATTGATTACAAGCGTTGTGAGTGCCTCGCCCTCGACATCATCTGCGATTATCAGCAACGGCCTTGACTCGCTTGAGGTAAGCTCGAGCACCGGCACAATGTCCTTTATGTTCGAGATTGTTCTGTCAGTGACTAGGATGTAGGGATCTTCGAAAAATACCTCCATCTTTTCGTGGTCAGTCACCATGTACGGCGAAACATAACCCTTGTCAAACTGCATTCCCTCGACAAGCTCCAGGTGAGTTTCAATGCTCTTAGCTTCTTCAACAGTTATCACGCCTTTGTTTCCAACCTTTTCCATCGCCTCGGCTATGAGCTGGCCAATTTTCTCGTCGTTGTTCGCAGAGATGCTCGCCACTTGCGCTATCTGTTCCTTGCCAGCGACTTGCACAGAAATTTTCTTGATGTATTCGCTCACCTTTTCGCTTGCTTTCTCTATCCCTCTCTTGAGTTCAATTGGATTAGCTCCTGCAGTTACATTCTTCAATCCCTCGCTAATCATGACTTGCGCAAGCAACGTGGCAGTGGTTGTTCCGTCTCCTGCCTTGTCCTGCGTCTTCGATGCCACTTCTTTAATCAACTTTGCTCCGATGTTCTCGAACTTGTCTGTGAGCTCAATCTCTTTTGCAATTGTCACTCCGTCGTTCGTCACAGTGGGATTCCCTGCTTTGTCGAGTATCACATACCTTCCTCGCGGTCCGAGCGTAACCTTCACTGTGTTTGCAACTTTGTCAATTCCCTTCAAGAGAGCTTGCCTTGCGTTCTCGTCGAAAATTATCTGTTTTGCCATTTTACTCCTCGATTTTTGCTAAAATGTCTTTGAACTCGATTACTATGTACTTTTCTCCCCCCTCCTCGAATTCTTCGCTCGAATAGCCTCCGTAAAAAACTCTGTCGCCGACTTTCAACGGCAAGGGTTTGCCGTCTTTGAATGTTCCAACTGCTAACACCTCTCCTTCTTTTTTGTCTTCTGATTTCGGCAGGTAAATACCTTTTTCTGTTTTCTCCTTGCCCTCAACAGGCTTCAAAACAACCCTCTCACCAATTGGAACCAATTTCATTTTCAGAATTGTAGTATATCTGCAAAATTGAGATTTATAAATTTTTCGGCCACGCGCGAGTTCTGGTGAGATTGGAATATCAGCTCTTGTTATCTGGAAAATGATTCTTGAAGATAAATTAGATTAATCTAGTGAACAACTTTTTCAGAGGTAAAGACAGAAGATTGGAATAATTTTATGATAGGCAATTCGCGCCGAACCGAAAGATTTAAATACCCAAGGGGCAAAAGTTTTTAAAGCTTTCGCAGCAGGAGTTTCTATGAGCTATGTGAAAAGATGCCCTGAGTGCAA
>RFLC01000014.1 GCA_003694055.1 Candidatus Pacearchaeota archaeon
ATTTTGAGTTTTTTCAGCATTTTTGTAAAACTTATTTCAAACTTATATATTTATATTCCCAAGATAATTAATTTAAGAGATAAAATCTATTGCCATCAATCGCAATTTTGATTTATCATGCGGCTGTACAATTACTTTCTTAAAAACTTCTTTTTCCATTAAAAAGTTATTCAATTCTTTAATCATATTTTCCCAGTTATTATCTTTTTTGTATTGTCCCCATATATTTCTTAACACTCGCAAATCCTTATAAATATTATTGAAACCAGCATTCCAACGCTTAATTAGCTAACGCAAATAAACTTTATTAACACCCTCGCCAATTAAAATAAATGCAATCCAAAAAAGTGTTTGAAAAATTTGAAAAAGCAAAGGCAACAGAGCACGACAACCAACTGCTTTCCCCATTTTTAGTCCAAATCACTGAAAAGTATTTTGCAAAAGAAGAACTTTCAGAGGGAGAAATAAGGGAGATTGTAAGAAAACTTGGTTTAAGAAAAGTTATTTTGCAAGTGGCATACTCAATTGGAGATTTTGTCAAACCTAAAGTAAAAGAGCTTAAGCTGTTTGAGTTTGGTTGCAATTTATATTTTGAACACACTGGAAAGAATTTCTTCGCTCAACGGAAAAAACTCCCTCCAGGCGTTTGGGACATATTCTTCATCTGCAGAAATAATTTTATTGTTGTCTGGGATCATGATAATGGCGTTAGGATATTCAAGTACAAACGTTTAAAGGCTTCCAAGATATAAACCCTGCTCTTAACCGCTATTCTCCAAAAACTCCCAGACGTCAACATCATCTCCGCTTTCCAAGTCATACTTGTTTTCAATCGCATTCATGACAACTTGCGCAACTTTCTCAGGAGAAACGCCACGAAAATTCGTCATTTTCGTTGCAGTCATGCCAGGATTAACAACATAAACTTTCAATCCCTCTGATTCTTTATCCAACTCTCCAGCCAAAGATTTTGTAAAGCCCCTAACTGCAAATTTCGTCGCTGAATAAACGCTCAAACCAGGATGCCCATGCTTCCCAGCACCGCTACCAATGTTAACTATCACTCCCTCTTTTGACATCAAACTCAAAAACCTCCTTGTTAATTTCACCAGACCCTCAAAATTAATCCTCACTTGCTTTTCAATCTCCTCGTCTGTCTGCTCTGACAAATTTTTCCAAACCGCTACGCCAGCATTATTAACCAAAACATCAACCTCGCCAAAAATTTCCTTTACATTTTCAACAAAGCTGTCCAAGCTCTCGCTGTCTGAAACATCGCACTGGAATGCAAAACACCTCTCTCCCAAACTCTCCCTCGCTTTTTCAAGATCCTCAGAATTTCTTGAGCAAATAACAACCCTATAATTCTTCTCAATCAACTTCCTCGCAATCTCAAAACCAATGCCCCTGCTCCCACCTGTAACAACCGCTTTTTTCATTCCAGAAAAAAGAAACAAGATTATAAAAAGTAATCGTAATTTTCCCCTAATGAAACACTTTTTCAAGAACTATTCAAAACTACCTCGATAGAGCAAAGCCAACAGGGTCTCTGCCATGCCTGTTTTCTCTAATCGCACGCCTTATTTTTTCTGCCTCTTCCGAAACATAATCGCTCCTAGATTTGGGCGCGCCAAGGTATGCAAAATCGAAGACTCCTCCGCTTTCAGCCCAACAAGGATGAGAGAAACGAGGAACACTCAGGTAAGCCCCGCTCAAGCCTCGCGAGTCTTGCACCCCATCGAAGATTAGGATAAATGCAGCAGGATCAAAGCACGGCGCTCCACCAATCTCAATTGCTGAATAAACAGTGAACCTGTTTCCCTCTCCGCGGATTATCTCTGAGATTCTATTTGTCCCAGATTGCGAGAGTCCTTGCCCAGCGAACTGACTATAATCGGTTGTGATTTCGTTGTCAGCTGTTTGGTTGCTAAATGCGATTGTTCCCTCAGCCAACGGAGCAAGAAACGGAAAAGTAGTTGTACCGCTTATAGAATATCTCCCCTCAATAAACGGAGGATCAAGGCTTGAATCGTCATAGAATACTGGCGAGTAGTCTATGCCTGCAGAAACTAGCGAATCCTCCAGCAAGCTCCTTGCATCTCTAACATTACTCAGGTCCATTATTCGATTCGCGCTTCTAAATAGCGCAGAGCTTCCTGAAGAACCAGAACCAGACGAACCTCCTGAACTTGAGCCGCCAGAAGAAGAACTTCCCGACGAGCCGCTGCTTTGAGTTGGAACCCTCACCACGCACCCGCTCAAACTTGCAAGACCCAGCGCTCCAGCGTAGCGCAGCAGTTCTCGCCTAGACAAAACACCTCGCATGCAATTTTTCTCGCAAGTCAGATATATAAGTTTTATTGTAGTCAAGCATCGCGCCAAACGCAAACTGCGCACAAGCGATTTCAGTTTCACCCAAAAGCCGCGCACCTGGGGTCGCGCGCTAATCATCGCTTTCAAGCATTGCCAACACAAATGTTTTAAATCTCAGGATAGTTGGTATATCATGAGCGGAAGGTTTTTTGTTGCTAGTTTTGTTGTGCTCTTAGCGTTGCTAGTAGCAGGCCACACTTTTGTGCACTACGCGCTGTTCGTGCCGCAGCAATCAGAGCTAGCTCAAGGAGTCTCTGGCTTTATCATTGGCAAGCTGAACATTGGAGAGGAGATTACATCAAGCGCAGTGTATGCTCAGCTCTCGCAAGTCCTTCTTTATGTTGAGTGGGCAGCCCTAGCATTGATTTTGATAATTTTAATGGCTGCCTCGCTGCGCCACCATGCTCGAATGAATCGCGAGTACGCCCGCTTGCTCGAGCTCAGGCAAAAATTGAAAGAGCGCTCGCTCACTCCTCTCGACGAAGTTACAGAAGCTGTAAAGGAGATGAAAGAGATAAAGTTCACGACAATCGCAAAAGCTTACAAAGTCAAAAAAGATATCGTGAGGAAATGGGCAGAGGTGCTAGAATCAGCAAATCTCGTTCGCGTGGTCTATCCAAGGCTCGGCGAACCTGCGTTGGCAAGAGTGTAAAATGAAGAAAAGAGGTGTGAAATCTAAAGGGCAAGCAGAAAAGAAAGAGGAGAAACCCAAGAAGAGTGTTGCAGCGCAAGAAAGAACCGCTAAAGCGAGGCCAGCGGCAACTGCAAGCAAAGCGCGCGCAGAGAGCGAACATGCTAAAGAAAAGCACCCAAAAGAGAAGTTTGTTCTTGAAAGTTACAAGCTAGAAGTTGATGGGGCTGAAGCAAAAGTTGTGCTCAAGCAAGAAGGCAAGGGAGTGACTTACAACATTTCATTCCCAGAGATAGGCCCGGCAACGCAAGCCCTGCTGGATGAAATCAGAAGCGAGTTGGTTGCGATGATATCGGTAAGCATGAACGAGCTCTCTGACCCTGAAGCGTTTGTTCCTGTAAAAAAGAGGTTCATAGCAGAAGCAAAGCACCTTTTGAACGAAAACCTTCCTGGAATGGATGAGAAACTTGTTAACCATCTGACAGGAATCCTGATGCAAGAGATGCTTGGCCTGGGCAAGATTGAGTTTCTAATCGGCGACCCCTCGCTAGAAGAGATTGTGATTCAGTCTGCAAAAGAGCCGGTGAAGGTGTACAGCAAAAAATACGGCTGGCTTACGACAAACATAACAATTGGGCGGGAAGAGGAGATTGTCAATTACGCTAACATTGTAGCGAGAAGAGTTGGCAGGCAAATCACTGTGCTCAACCCGCTCCTAGACGCGCACCTCATTTCTGGCGACAGAGTCAACGCAGTTCTCTACCCAATCCATACGAAAGGCAACACAATCACAATCAGAAAATTCGCGCGAGACCCTTTCACGATAATTGACATGATTAACACTCACACTTGCGACGTGCAAATCGCAGCAATGATTTGGGAAGGAATTGAGTATGAGATGAACATAATTGTCTCCGGCGGCACTGGCTCTGGAAAAACCTCGTTCCTGAACGCTTGCATGCCATTCATCCCGCCAAACCAGCGCATCATCACAATAGAAGACACGCGCGAACTCACGCTGCCAGAGTTTCTTTACTGGACCCCTCTTGTCACTCGCTCGCCAAACCCTGAAGGAAAGGGAGAGGTAAGCATGTTGCACCTCCTCGTCAACTCGCTGAGAATGAGGCCAGACAGAATTATCCTCGGAGAGATGAGAAGGCAGGAGGAAGCAATGGTGCTTTTCGAAGCAATGCACACCGGCCACTCTGTCTATGCCACGCTGCACGCTGACTCAGCTCCAGAAACAATCTCTCGCCTCATCAACCCCCCGCTAAACGTCCCTGCCAACCTTCTCAAAGCAGTGAACTTGAATGTTGTGATGTTTCGCGACAGGAAACGCGGCATCAGGCGCGTGCTCCAACTCGCAGAAGTGGAAGCTGAAAGAAGCGCAGCAAGTGCAAACATAATCTACCGCTGGATGCCAGACAGCGACAAGTTTGTCAAGCACAACGAAAGCGCGCGCTTTTTCGAGGAGCTGAGCAGAAACACTGGCATGTCAATCAAAGAAATCCAAGCAGAGCTTGACGAAAAGAAAACAATCCTAAACTGGCTAGCGAAAAACAACATACGAAGTTTGAAGCAAGTAGGCAAGGCAATGCACCTGTATTACAGCGAGAAGAAGAAACTCCTGGACATAATCAAGCGAAACAAGAAAGAGGCATTTGATTAAGATGGAATTCAAAATTCCCTATTCAGTTGCGCCGCTCGACAAGCTGAAGAAGCGCTCAGTATTTTTCTCAAAGCTGTTCAGACCCAAGAAAAACTCCTCGCTCGCGCGCTACCTTGAAAGCTGCGATGTCAAGCTCACTCGCGAACAATACCTCGGCATTTGTTTGCGCGGATTTGTGAACTCGTTCCTCGTCATTTTCGCGCTCGCCTTCCTGCTATTCGCTTTCCTTCGCAATCCCAATGCATTAGCATTCTCTCTCGGATTAGCTTTCATCTTTTCTTCCTTCATTTTCATGAGCCGGCTAGCTTACCCAAGGGTTTACCACATGCGCAAGCAACGCGACATTGAGCGCAACCTAGTGCCTGCGCTCCAAGACATGCTTGTCCAGTTAAACTCAGGCATACCTCTTTTCGACATAATGATTAACATCGCAAACTCTGACTACGGCGCCTTGAGCGAAGAGTTCAAAAAAGCAGTGAAAAAAATTCACGCAGGGTATGCGCAAATCGATGTTCTCGACGAGATAGCAGACAAAAACCCGTCAATTTATTTTCGCAGAGTGCTCTGGCAGATTAGCAACGGGATGCGCGCAGGAAGTGATATATCAATAATTGTCAAAGAAGGAATCCGCACACTCAACGACGAGCAAATTATACAAATCCAAACATACGGAAGCAAACTCAACCCATTGATAATGTTTTACATGATTATCTCGGTCATCCTGCCGGCGCTCTCGGTTGCGTTCCTCACAATTTTGTCCTCGATGACAGGCCTGCCTGCGCGCACAACCTATTTCCTTTTCGTCGGAGTTTTTATCTTCGTAACCTTCCTGCAAATCATGTTCCTCGGACTAATTAAATCATCCAGACCAAGTTTGCTATGAAACACTCTTTCAGCTCTAGACAAAGGAAGAAACCAATACCAGTGATGCCTGCGCTTGTGATAGCCGCGCTCATAGCCCTGATTGACTTTCTCCGCTCCCGCTCCCCGTTGCGCGCTCTTGTTGTTGTTATAGCAGCATTTGTTATAACGCAACTTTATTTTGTATTCAGGCAAAAAATGATTGAAGCGAAAGATGTGCGCAAGATGGAGAATGCCTTCCCCGACTTTATCGACCTTGTCTCGTCAAACCTGCGCGCAGGCATGACCGTTGACCGAGCAATGCTTCTCGGTTCGCGCAAAGAGTTCGCGCCGCTCGACAAAGAAATCAGTTTGCTAGGCAAAGATATAATGACTGGTAAGGAAATGAGCGCCGCACTTCTCGACATGGCAAAGCGCATAAACTCTGAAAGGATAAGCAAAACAATCAACGTGATTGTTTCTGGAGTGCGCGCAGGCGGGGATCTTGCTGTGCTCCTAGAGCAAACAGCTCAAAGCATGCGCGAGCGAGGGTTCATCGAAAAGCGCGCTGCTTCAAATGTGACAATGTACGTCATCTTCATCTTGTTTGCCGTCGGAATTGGCGCTCCGCTCTTGTTCGGATTCTCCTCTGTTCTCGTGGAAGTGCTAACAAAAATTCTCGGCCAAATAGATTTGCCAACCGAACGCCTCGCGCAACTGAACCAGAACGTGCCATTCGCATTTAGCAAAGTGACCATCTCCCTAAACTTCATAACCTACTTCTCACTCATCTTCATCGCAGCTCTTTCCCTAATGGCTTCCCTTGTCGTCGGACTGGTTAAAACAGGCAGAGAAAGCGACGGCATAAAGTACTTCCCCATTCTTCTCGCAAGCGGCATAATAGTCTTCTTCATCTCTCGCAACTTCCTTCTCGGATATTTCTCGCAAATTGTGTAGGACGATGCTCGCTCAACATCCAGCTCAGACCCCTCATTTTCTAACCCGTGCGCATATCCAACCAGGTTAGTTCCGCATTGAATTGCTCCCCTCTCTAACCCTAACCTGCCAAGTTGTGCAAACATTCTATCAACATCAAAATCACTATCAAACTAAGTGCACAACTATCACAACCAAACAAGTTCAGAACAAAACGCTGCCAAACCTATCTTTGCGATACTCTATCAGTTCCGAGACAATTATTTATATTTGCCTGCCTAAAAAGAATAACATGCTCATTGAAGAAAAAACGCACTCAGACCAAACCTGGGAAGATTTCAACAGATGGAAAGTTTTGCCGCAAAGTTGGAAAGATGATGTAGACCGCTCGCTCCACAATGTCCTTGCATCCAATCGCTCGCTCATTGAAAGAGTAAGGTTAGCTGTAGAGAGAATCTCTGAGATTTCTCCAGAAAGATTTTCTTCAGAACTAGAGAGTGCATGGATGCACCACAACAACTTCTACAGAACAATGCACTACTTTCTAAGAAGTTTGCCTCTCGACTCCCATCCGTCCGCCTCCCAGACGAGAGAAATTGAAAGATTGCTTTCCGATATGGCCTATGTTGACACCATCACACTAATTTACTCGCTCGCGATAAAGAAAATTCTTTCACGCTCTCAAAACGCAGTTCAGCCATTTAGGTCGTTTTATTTTGAATACTTGCTGGACCATTGCAAACTATCTGAAGGGCAACTCGACGCAAAAGATGTGCTTCGCAAGTACCATGCAAACTCGCACGAGCTATTCGAACAAAGAAAGAAAAAAGGAGTGCTTAAGGCAGTATTTGAAGAGGGATTAGGCAGGGACAAACTCGAGCAGTTGCAGCAAGCCAGAGAGAGTTTGTTCCTAGAGACATTTTACCACCACTACCTCGGAAAGCCTGAAAGACACAAAGCACTGGTCAGAATCTCAACAATCGACAACTTTGATGAATACGTTTACCTTTACAACTTAGAGGGTGTTGAGGGGTTTGCATTAAGAGAGTATGCAGTTGCCAAAGGATTAATTGAAAGCAAACAGGATGGCTTAGATTACTTCTACGCCCCAAGAGTGAGAGTACGCGCATCTAACCCTAACAAGTCCCCTCATGTAAACAAACAAATTGCAAGCTACTCGCAAACAACTCATGAAACTTGCGTTGCAACATCCCTAATGGTTGGCTTAGCGATTTTGTACGGAGAAAAAGTCAGTCGTGAAAGGGAAATGGAACTTTACAAAAAAATGCGCTCAGAACACCTGCCAGGTGTGCCATTCTCAAAAGCTGCCGCACGATTAACTACGCTCTACCCTTCTCTTGAACTTGTTTTAATCCACGACAACCCTGAATTTTTCGATGAGAGTGGAGTGGCAAGAATTGCAGGAGAAGCAGGAAAGCGTGCAGTGGGCGAGTATAGAGAATGGGCAAAAAAAGCCAAGGAAAGAAAAGCGCGTATATTGGTTGCAAATCCGAGTAAAATGGTTGATGAAATGTACAAACTGCTCGAGAGAGGAGGCGTGTGCATGGTAGCAACATCCCTCGGAGGAAATGTTCTTCACAGCGAGTTAGCTCTTGGCTTTTCCGACGATAGACTAAGAATTTACGACCCTCTTGCTGGAGAAACCCGTGCACTTTCGAAGGGTGAGCTAGAGAAAAAAATGCGCACTCCAATCGGTTCTTGGG
>RFLC01000160.1 GCA_003694055.1 Candidatus Pacearchaeota archaeon
CTCTCCGACGCTCTTGTTAATCCCCTCGCTCGCTAGTTTCTCGCTCCTCGGCAGTGTGTAGCGCACTATCAACTCTGCATCATAACTCCCCGGCTTAACTCCCTCGGTGTCCCAGTAAGCAACAAGCACCGCCCTCTCGCCCGGCTCAAGCGCCTGCGCGCGCTCATAAGCTTGCCCGCTCACATGAACGCGCAAACACTGCTCAACAACAAAGAGCAATTAAGTGCAATCTTCCTTAAAAGTCCAGATGCAAATAAATTTTTAAAACGCAATCCCCATTAGTTTGTATGAAAAGAGTTGTTGTCATAAGTCTTGGCGGTTCGATTGTCGTGCCAAGTTTGAGCGCGCCGGAGAGAGTTGTGAGGAATATAGAGTTCTTGCACAAATTTAAGGAAACTCTCAGAAAACATTACTCAACTCATAAGTTTGTAATTGTCGTCGGCGGCGGTGCAATCGCTCGCCTTTACATAGAAGCACTGCGTCATGAGCGCAAAGGAAAACGTGAGCTCGCCATGGCAGGAATCCGCGCCACTCGCATGAACGCACTCTTCTTGATGCAATTCTTCGGAAAAGAAGCAAATGAAAAACTTCCAAGGAACATGAAAGAAGTAAAAACAAACCTTCCAAAAAACAATGTTGTGATTTGCGGCGCGTTGCGCTTTGCGAAGAACGCAACTTCAGACAGCACTGCCGCGAAGCTCGCTCATTATTTCAAAACAATCTTCATAAATATCACGAATGTCGACGGACTTTACACATCTGACCCGAGAAAAAACCCGAGAGCGAAACTCGTGAGGAGAATAAGCTGGGAAAAGTTCCACTCGCTCACGTCGAAAATAAAATTCAAAGCAGGGCAAAACTTTGTTTTAGACCAACTTTCTGCAGAGTTAATTAAAGAGCATAAAATTGACACATATATCATCGGTCCGAATGTGAAATCTCTAGCTGGAATTCTCGAGGGCAAGCCATTTGTTGGCACTTTAATTTCCTCATGATAATTGAAGCGACTGATGCAGAGGAAGCAAAGAGATTAATTAGAAAAAATAAAGGAAAGTCTATTTTTGTTAAAGCTGGAGGGTTTGAATTTAACCGCAAGTTGATTGAGTTTGGCGGCTTGGCAGGAATTATTTTTTCAGCTGAGAGCCTCGTGCGTGCGCAGCGCGAAGAAGCGGTGAACTTGAAGCGTGAGCCACTAGTAAATTTCGACAGAGTGATGGCAAGATTTGCAAGGGAAAAGAATGTGCTAATTGTCGTCGATTTAAGAGGTTTTTTTTCGCGTGAGAAAGTGAAGTGCGCGAGAAATCTTGCTGGACTTGCGCAGCTTGCAAAAATCTGCGCGAAAGAGCGTGCTGAACTCAGGTTAGTGAATTACAAGAGCAAGCGAAATGCGCAGGCGCTTTTGCATGTGCTTTCGTGCCCAACTGATTTGGCAAAGCGCGCAGTGAGGGATAGTTTTTTAACTGAACTAAAGTTGTTATGAAAATGAGCAATTACAAGTCAAGAAACGCAAGGGCAGTTGCCGAAACTCTGTCCCCTTTGGAGCGGAAAATACTTCCGTTGCTAAAACTCAGCGTGAGAGAGATAAAGGAAAGCACCGGACTTGATGACACTTCGCTTTTGCGCGCGCTCAAGTTGCTTGAGTCAAAAGGGATTATAAAACTTGAGTTGAAGAAAGTAAAAGTTGTTGAGCTTGGCACAAA
>RFLC01000161.1 GCA_003694055.1 Candidatus Pacearchaeota archaeon
CTCAGCGAGAGCGAGATTTTGAACTTGTACAGGGTGGGGGTTGGAAAGTATTACTGGTTTGTCAATGCAACTGACAACGCTGATGCGACGAACGAGTCAGAGTGGAGGGAGTTTAGCGTGACAGACAATCGCGCGCCTAACTTAACCTCGGTCAGCATTAACAGCACTGACGGAAGCAACCGCACTGCGCAGGACTTGAACTGCTTCACAACACTCAGCGATCCTGAAGGAGACAGCATGAATGTAACAGTTTGGTGGTTCAACAACTCGCAAGAGGTTTTGAGGGTGGACTACAACAACAGCTATGCGAACGGCACGCTCTTTGTTGCAACGCTCAGCTCAGGCAACACAACAAAAGGAGAGAGCTGGTCGTGCGGGCTGGAAACAAGAGACAGCGGCGGGCTGGCAAGCGGGCAGAAGAACAGCTCTAGCTTGACAATCCTGAACACTCCGCCTGTTGTGACTCTTGACTATCCGTCAGACGGGGCATTTATCACAAACCGCACTCCGACTTTCAACTGGACCTACCAAGATGATGATGGAGACACGCTGACTTTTGAGTTCAACCTGACTTGTTATGCTGAAGCAGGCGGGTCGTGCGGCGGCGGGGTGGATGACAAGTATGTGACAGGATTGACGACAAACTCCTACACTCCGTCGAAAGATTTGCAGTTCTTGTATGACAACGGCTATTACTACAACTGGAGCGTGCGGGCGAACGACAGCGAGGCAGACAGCGGATGGACAGCTGACAACCGCGTCAACATACAGGCGCTCATCCAACTTGTGCTGAACAACAGCGTGGTTGAGTTTGGCACAATGCAACCGGGAGATGTGAACGACACAACCGACAACTCGCCGCAGCCATTTGTGCTGGAGAACCAAGGGAATGTGTTTGTTAATGTCACGATAAACGCGAGCGACATCTGGCAGACAGCAAGCAATCCGACGCAGTATTATCAGTTCAAGGCAGACAACTACACAGCTGAGAACAACTCGTTTGATCCTGCTTGCAGTGTGCTGAGCTTTACTAACATGCCGAACACAAGCTCGCCGACGCTGGCAATTTGCTTGTTCAACTACACTGACGCGAGCGACATGGCAGAGGTGGATGTCCGCGTGGAAGTGCCGCCGACTGAACCGCCGGGCGCGCGCAGCTCGCAAGTGATTTTCACAGGAGAGTTGGCAGAATGATGAAAATGAAAAGAGCAATGCAGGGAGAGGGAAAGATGTTAGTCAGGGCTATTGATTTCATTTTGATATTTGCTAGCGCAGGTGTTGCGCTGGCGCTTTTTGCCGCGTATCAGAGCCCGGGCGTTTTGGCGCCGCTTGCAATTGCACCTGCTCAAGGAAGCACGGCAACAAGCTCTGAGGTGCTGTTTGAGTTCGCGAATGCCGAGCGTTTGGTTATCGACGACAATCGCGAGTTTAGCTCTCCAAGAGTGTTTGAGCTTCTTAACACAAACAGCGCGGGATTGCAGGGGCTAGAGATTACGCTTGAGCCGGGAGAGTATTATTGGAGGGTTGAAGGCAGGGGCAGGAGCGAGGTGAGGTATTTGCGAGTTGAGTCAAGGGTTGAGCTAGTTGTGAGGAAAAAGCAGGATATAGGGGAGGGGCAAGCAGGCAAGGGGAAAGATGTGTATGAGGTGGTGAATGCAGGCACAACTCCTCTGGATGTGGAGGTTTACGAGGGCGGGAAGCTTGTGGCAAGGGAAAGCGTCGGGGTTGGAGGGAGGCAAGAGATTGGGCTTGGCAATGGGAAGTTCAAAGGAAACGGGCAGGCAAGGTTTGTTGGAAGAGCAGGCGAGATTGCGGAAAAAGGAGGTGAGAATGCTGGCTAGGAAAGAGGTTAGGGCAAGTCGCGCGGCATTGGTGGTGTGGGCGGCAGTGATAGTTGCGCTTGTGCTGGCGAATGCAGAGTTTGGCAAGGGACTTGGAGTCACGCCAGCGAGGAGGATTGTTAATTTTGCTCCGGGTCTTGAGAAGAGCGTGCAGATGGGGATTGTGAATTCTGAGGCAAAGCAAACGCATGTTGTGATTGCAGTGCAGGGAGAGCTTGCTCAGTATGTGAGTTTGCCGACGAGAGAGCTGACTCTTGAGCCAAGGGAGACGCGCTCGCTCAGCTACCGCGTGCGCCTGCCTGACGAGCTTGAGCCGGGTGAGCACAGGGCAGATATTGTCGTGCTGGAGCTGCCTGAGAATTTGGGAGAGGGCAACACTATCGGCGCGGCAGTGGCTGTTGTGTCGCAGTTTGTGGTGAGCGTTCCATACCCTGGCAAGTATGCTGAGGCGAGCTTTGATGTTTACCAGTCGCAAGGGGTTGTGAGTTTTGTCACAGCTGTCACGAGCAAGGGCAAGTTTGATTTAGCGAGGGTGAAGGCAAGGGTGGAAGTGTTTGGGGCGCTGAACGAGAAGGTTGCAGAGCTTGAGAGCGAGGAGGTGGGGATTGCGAGCCAGAGAAGGAAAGAGCTTGTAGTTAAGTGGGAGCCGGGCAAGGAAGTTAAGCCGGGCAAGTACCGGGCAGTTGCGACGCTGTTTTACGACGGCAAAACCAAAACTTTGGAGAAGGAGTTTTCAATTGCAAGGCAGGGGGTGAGTGTTGAGGGCATTGAGGTGAGGGATTTCAGGTTGGGCGAGATTGCAAAGTTTGAGATTGTTGTGAGGAATGAGCTGGGCGAGGAGATTAGCGAGGCGTATGGGGAAGTGAATGTGTTTGACAGCGAGAGCAAGGAGTTGCTTGCGAGCTTCCGGTCGCCGACGCAGGCGCTTGAGCCGGGCGAGAGGGCAGTGCTTGTTGCTTACTGGGACACTGAGGGGGTTAAGCCGGGGAGTTATGATGCAGAGTTGATAGTGCGCTACACACTGCCGAGGAGCGAGAAACTAGCGAGCGAGGGGATTAACAAGAGCGTCGGAGAG
>RFLC01000162.1 GCA_003694055.1 Candidatus Pacearchaeota archaeon
ATATAAAAGTTGCCTAACTGCCAAACTTGCAAGGGTTAGCAAGATAATCTGCTCTACAGCGCTCTCTCGAAATTGCGATAAACTAGCGAGAGAAAAGTTTAATTAGGAGAATTAAGAAGCAAAAGGATGAGGAAAATGCTCTCTTATCTGGCGACAGCTCTGGCTTTGGGCTCTTTGGCGAGTTGCTCTCGAGAGAACACCGCAAGCGCTAAGCAAGAGGTTGTATTTCGTTACAGCTCAAAAGAAGTTAGGGTGACTCGAGAGGCTTACGATTGCTTTGCACTTGTGCTGGCGACGCAAAACGTGCCTGCGCTCTCTGACTACTTCTACAACCTTCCGGAGTCGTGCGATTATGACAGCGACGGGATTGTTGGGGCAAACGAAATTGAAGCAAGAATTAACGAGATTATAGAAAAAGAATTTGCTGGCGAGAGGGAAAGTGAGGAACTTCTCGATGAGTTGGCAATGTCTAAATACAGCTTTTCTCCTGCAGCGCTTTTGGCAGCTAAGAAAATAGCAAAGGATTCTGAGCTAACTCTCGACGAGATAGCGAGGAAAGCAGACAGAAACTCGGACGGGAAAGTGAGCTTGCGCGAGGTTGCGCAATTAGCTTGGTAGTTGCAAACAGCATAGCTAGGAGAGAAACAGCTAAAATTAAAAAGAGCTTTTTCTAGTTTAGTCCATGAAAACTAAACTGCCAAGCGGGGAGGAGTTGGAGTTTTGTTTAAGCGAGGGCGAGTATCGCGAGCTTGCTAAAAAAGTCAGAGAAGTGAGAAAGCTGTTGGAGAGCGCGGCGCTAGCTGAGAAAGCGAAAGTTAGAGTTTTCGTCGGAGGGAGCTTTGCAAAACGCACAATGTTGAGCACAAAACAAAAAGAAGTTGATGTGTTTTTGATGTACAGCGCAAGTTATTCCGAGAGTGAGATAAGCAGGTTGCACAGGAAAATAGTTTTGCGGGCGTTTCCGAAGGGCGAGTGGAAGATTGAGAAAATAAAGGGGAGCAGAGATTATTTTCAGGTCGCCAGGAAAGATAAAAGAGAGGTTGTGTTTGAGGTTGTGCCAACGTTGGGGGTGCGCAAGCCCGAGCGAGCGAGAAATGTTATGGATTTGAGCTATTTTCATGTGAGGTATGTGCTTGCCCATACCGACGAGAAAATGCGGAGAGAGATATGTTTGGCGAAGCAGTTTTGCAAAGCTAACGGGTTTTACGGAGCAGAGTCGCACGTCTCAGGTTTCTCGGGTTATGCCTTAGAGTGCTTAATAATTCACTACAAAAGCTTTGAGAAGATGCTGAGGGATTTTGTGCGCGCGAAAGAGAAGATTGTGATTGACATAGAAAAGCATTACGCAAGTCGCAATCAGGTTCTGCAGGAGATGAATGCTAGCAAAATTGCTGGACCTGTTGTTTTGGTTGACCCTACTTGGAAGGAGAGGAATGTGCTAGCAGCTCTTAGCAAAGACACTTTCGAAGAGTTTAGAAAACTTGCACGGAAATTTTTGCGAAACCCTAGCAGGAGATTTTTCGAGGAAAAGGAGTTTTCTCTTTCTGAGTTCGCTGGTTTTGCCAAGAAGGGTTTTGAAGTAGTGGAAGTGGAGATTGCAACGAAAAAGAAGCGGAAGGATATTGCAGCTGCGAAGTTGAAGAAATTTTACAAGTTCCTTTTGAGAGTGCTTGCGAAGAAGTATGAAATTGCGAGGAGCGAGTTTGTGCAGAATGGTGAGACAGGCGCGAATGTGTATCTTGCACTTAAGCCGCTAGAGTTTGTTGTTGTTCGAGGGCCGTTAGTTAAGTTTCAAGCGAGTGTTGAAAAGTTTAAAGCCAAGCACGCGAAAACTTTTCTGCGCGAGGGGAGGGTTTTTGCGCGCGAACGATTTGGAAGAAGCGTCGAGGAGTATTTGAG
>RFLC01000163.1 GCA_003694055.1 Candidatus Pacearchaeota archaeon
CTGTCTGTTCTATCTGTCCGTGTCTGGTTACCATCTCATCGTTATCCTCCTTCTGGCTTGGGTGAAATCCACCTTGTTTTTTCGTGTCTTGCCTTTTATTTGTTTGCTTTTCTTGTTCCCTTTGTTCCTTTGTCAATGTCTTCATCTTTCTCTCTCTCTATCCAATTATAGGAAGTTTCCCTTCGATTTGCACATTGCCGATGGGCTCACATCCACCATAGTTCAAACAAGTGTTTGTCAACAAGGACTTGTTTGAACCATGGTGAATCTACACCACTTGCGTACCCACTTGTTTTGAACCATGCATGGAGTATGGAGTAAACAAGTGCCACTCAACAAACTTGTTTCAATTTTTTGTTTAGGACGGATGACTTGTTTACACCAAAATTGGTTCACCTTGGATACCTGCAAAGACGAAGAGGTGTCAAATATGGTGCAAACAAAAAACACGCGCAAACTCGCATGCACTACGCATGCACACGACGGATGTATCCATGCAAAAATTGGCCAGCATGGGGCGGTTTCCATCGCGCGAGGGTGCTTGATTTAGGCGAGTGTTTTCTTATGCTGCGCAGAAGTAGGAACTCGGAAGAAAAGAGGTGTGCGGACATGGAAGAAAATAAGGCCATTACAGCGAGAGAAAAATTCCAAGCGCTTCTACATGAGCTTTTTCAATTTGAATCTGCCGATTTGGACTTCGGCATTTATCGCATTATGAACCACAAGCGAGAGCTCATTGAGAAGTGGATCACGGAAGACCTGCCGAAGGGGATCAGGGACGAGTTGAATAAAGGGGTGCTGGCCGCACAGCGGGAAGCCCAGCGAGCGCTGGAAGAAGCGCGCCAGAAAGTGCTTCAAACTCTGGGCGAAGATGCGATAGATGCTGAGGGGAATTTAGCTGAGCAGTACCACAACACAAAGGTGGGGCGGGAATACCTGGAAGCCCGTGAAAAGATGGCCCACGCTCGGCCTTCTGAAGGCTTGGAAGCCCAAGTCTACAACCATCTCTACACCTTCTTCAGCCGCTACTACCAGGACGGCGAC
>RFLC01000164.1 GCA_003694055.1 Candidatus Pacearchaeota archaeon
ATTTTGAATTAAATCTTGCGATGTAAAATGAAACGCAAGTTTTGATTAGCGAGTGCGGCCGGAACAATATGAACAAGGGAGCGCGCTTTGTCTTTCAGTCAGCATTTGCGCGCCGCGCTCTGCAGGTTACGTAGGTGTGCCGCAAGGAAGAGCAACGCGTGTTACTTTTCGAGCGTTGCGTTGTTGAGATAAAACTAAATTTTCCGTCGGCAAAACTTAGGGTTGTGAAAGGTATTTCAGCTAGAATGTACTTTGAGAAGAATCCAAAGGCAAGGCTGAGGTATCTGCGAGGACATTTGTGGAGTGCGCGGAGGATGCGACCTTAGCTTTCCTAGCTGTCTCGCGCTTTTTGCAAAACTTTTGCTAGCAGCGCGCTTACGCGCGCAAGCTGAGATGCGCTCTGCCTATATCCTCGAGGCAAGCAAACATTTGCATCGCGTTAGGCGAGAAAGACAAAACCAAAATTTCCTCGCCAAATCAGTGCATTGAGTGATGCCATCAATTTTGCAATTGCTCAACCCAAGTTGCAACTAAACTTAGAGAAGGACGAGAGCAAACGGCACGCCTGCAACCCTACCAACATTATCCTCGGTAATTATCCCTGCCTCAAGCGCTAGCTTCACTGCCCGCTCGCCAACGATGTTGAAAGTTGAATCCTTCCCTTTCTCAACAAGCATAACCCTCTTAACCTCATCCTCGCTTTTCCTCTCCCCCACAAAAAAATTCTCTTTCACTTCCAACTGCATCTTGCCCTCGTCAAAATACTTCCCAACCAGTTCAGCGTCGCAAATCGCAACAACATTCCTGTAGGACTCGTGAATCTTGACATACATACCCCTACACCGCGACGAAATTAATAAATTTTTTCCATTCTTGGGATGAGCTTGAAGGGACATAACTTTCTTCAAAGAGTTTTTGCAAACAAATTAACCTCTCTTAGGAATCCCCTCTCTTATTCTAACCTTTCTTGCGAGATTGCGAGCGAGGCGCGCGCTTTTTCGAGTGCCGCGTGCGCGCGCCAGACGCTACAAAACTTTATAAACAACAACGCACTTAGGAAAGTATGGCAAAAAAAGGGG
>RFLC01000165.1 GCA_003694055.1 Candidatus Pacearchaeota archaeon
CATCGAGCGAACAAAAGAAATCGGAGTGATGAAAGCAATCGGCGCCCGCAACTCTGACGTGCTCGCGATTTTCGTGATTGAAGCTGGATTGCTCGGCCTCGTCGGCGGCGCAGTCGGGGCAGTGCTGGGAGTAGGGTTTGCATTCGGAGTGGCACACTCAGCCAACTCTTTCTTTGGGAATGAACTTTTCAAGGTTACAATCTCCCTGCCTCTTGTGGCAGCTGCGATGAGCTTTGCATTGCTTATCGGAATTATCTCAGGTATCTGGCCAGCTTTGCAAGCAGCTAAACTAAATCCTGTTGAGGCGTTGAGGTCGTGATGTTAGCTGACTATTTCAATTTTGCAGTTAAGAACGTCCGCCAGAAAAAGCTCCGCTCTTTTTTAACTTTGTCTGGAATTACAATTTCTGTAGCAACACTCTTCATTCTCGTTGCCCTCTCGCTAGGATTGCAGGTTGCAGTGCAGCAGCAGTTTGAAACCTTTGGCACTGACAAGTTTTTTATCCAGCCAAGAGGGGAGTTCGGCCCGCTCAATCCGGCGGCAACTGCGGCAACCTTGACCGAGGATGACATGAAAGAGGTTGCGAAAGTTCCGGGAGTGAAGGATGTGACCGGGTATGTTTTAGCAAGCTCAAAGGTCGAGTTCAAAAACGAGGTGAGGTTCACAAATGTCATTGGCGTTAACCCGGGAAAAATGAAAGTTGCGTTCGGCTCTTACGATGTTCAAGACGGAAGATTTTTGAAGGAAAGCGATAAGCGCAAAGCCCTCCTCGGCTACAGCTACAAGTACGGGAAGTTTTTCGACGATGAAGTGGATGTAGGAGCAAAAATACTTGTGAATGACAAGCCGTTTCGGGTTGTGGGGATTGTAGAGTCTGTCGGGAATTCTGTGGATGATCGGAATGTCTACCTGCCTTTAGACGAGTTCAGAAAAATTTTTGACGTGCCAGACAAGGTTGATGTGATTGTTGTTCAGGTCGAGGAGCCAGAGAGAATGGATGAGGTGAGCAGCGCTGTGGAGAAGAAATTGATGAAGTTCAGAGATGTGGATGAGAAGACAATTGACTTCAGCATTGTCACACCCGAGGAAGCTCTTGGAGCGTTCAGTAATGTGCTTAACATCATAACAGCATTCTTGCTTGGCGTGGCAACAATCTCTCTTATCGTCGGAGGGATAAACATTGCAAACACCATGCTAACCTCAGTCATCGAGCGAACAAAAGAAATCGGAGTGATGAAAGCAATCGGCGCCCGCAACTCTGACGTGCTCGCGATTTTCGTGATTGAAGCTGGATTGCTC
>RFLC01000166.1 GCA_003694055.1 Candidatus Pacearchaeota archaeon
CGGAGTGATTGTCAAAACTCTCCTTGGTGCGACTGAACTGTCTCCGACTTTCGTGCTCCAATCAATGAACAAGTTGTTGTCTCCCTTTGCAATCGCGAAACCTTTGTCAGTAGGGTCAGTGATATGCAGACCATGAGCTTTCCCTAAGTCTCCTTCAATCTTCAAAACGGTGTTAGAGTTAGCGGTTTTCAGATGTAAAAGATAATCAGGACTGCTCGTCCCGATACCAACCTTTCCTTGCGGAGTGATGCGCATTCTCTCTTGTGAGTTGGTTATGAAACGCAAGCTGTTTGCAGGCGCCGAGCCTCTGCCTGTCCTTCCTATCATGACCTTGCGAAGTTGCGAGGGGTTGGCATTGTCGAAGTTGTTAACTGAGGTGAACGAGATGTATGCAGAGTCATCCACATCAAGCCCGTTCTGTCCATTCACATAAATTCCGTTCGCTCCGTTCATTGATTCGAAGAGCGCGCTTCCGCCGTCATCTCCGCCTCCGTGAACAGTCAGCCTCACATTATGGAACGGAGTAGTTGTGCCAACGCCAATCTTGCCGCTTTGCTTGACACAAAGAACGCTATTGCACTCTATCTCATTCCAACTATGCCCTGGGTTCGGCACAAGCGCAAGAGCAAACCCAACAAGACTTATGAGGAGCGCAAGCACAAACACGCCTGCAACAAAACCCTTGCCAAAACCAAGACCTTGTTTCATCTCACACCTCTTCAACAAACTAAATTTCCACGTATTTAAATATTTTTGTAATTTGAGTGGCATGCGCTATGCAATCTTTTTTAGCTTGTCTCCTGTCGCGCTGCGAAAGTTTGTATATACGTGCGTATATACGCAACACTCAACCAAAGAGTTTCGTAATTTCTAATTTGGCTGAATTGTCGAGTGCAAACTTTCCAATGAAAGAATTAAAATAATTAAGAGTAGCTTAATGTAGCTTAATCTAAGGTTTGAGAGCAGCGCGGATATTTTTGTTGAGCTGCTTCATGCTTTCCTCAAGTTGATTCTTGTCTTTTGTCCCGGTGCAAACCAGCTTGCCGTTCGAGAACAGCAAGAAAGTAGCTGGCGGCTCAACTAGCTTGTAAACCAAACCCGGAAACTGCTCTGGCTCGTACTCTGTGTTCTCTAGCTCAAGAGCAAGCAGGTTAAGGTTAAGGTTCAGATTAAGCTTGCCCGATGCTACAATGTTCTGCACTGTCACCCTAGGGCGCTTTTCAACCTTCACCCCAATTTTAGCGAGTTGTTTTATCACTTCATCAATAACTTTATTCACCTGCGCTACGCTCTTAGTGCCTGTGCAAACCAAATTTCCAGACGAGAAAACTAGCACGGCTGATTTTGGTTCTTTGATTCTCAGCACAAGCCCAGGAAACTGCTCGGGATTGTACTCTGTGTTTGCATTCGAGCGAGCGAGTTTGGTCAGTGGCACAGGTTTGCCAAGAGAAGTAGTGGCGACGATATTTTGCACCTTCAAATTCGCCCTGGCGCTATAGCTTGTCATCGTCTTTTTTAAAGCCCTGCTCTTTATAAATGTTTCTTAAGCGCGCGAGCGCGCTTGCGCTAGCTCGCTGGAGCGCTTAACTGCCCATTCCACTCCGTCGGAGAAAAGAATTTCCCGCAAGCCCATAGCTCTTTCCTATTTCTTTGCTGAGAAAAATTTCTCCTTGGCAAAGCTTGCTAGTTCCCGCTCTCTCAACCCTTGAAACCCTTGAAAAAGAGAGCTCCTTGCTTTAGCTGGAGATTTTCCGCAAACTTAAACTTGGAGAGTCCAAACAAACAAGAAACATACTTAAACCAGTCATGTTTTGCTTGTAAATGCGAGCAGAGTATGTTTTGTTGAGCTTGAAGAATGTGAGGCGCAGAGGAATTCGCTCTTGGCTCACTATGCTTGGCATATTCATTGGCATTGCTGCTGTCGTGTCGCTGATTTCACTTAGCCAAGGGCTTGCTGAAGCTATCACTGGCCAGTTCAGCGCGCTCTCAGTTGACACCCTCATTGTGCAAGGAGTGAACACTGGTTTCGGTCCGCCAGGTTCAACTGCAGTAAGAAAAATGACTTCCCATGACCTTGATTTGATTGAAGGAGTGAGCGGAGTGAAGCTGGCAATCCCCAGACTGATTCACGCGGCAGAGGTCAAGTTTAACGATGTCGCAGGATTTGCTTTTGTGGCAAGCATTCCTGAAGACCAAGACAAAATTGACGAGGTTTATGACTCACTAAACCTTGAAGCAGAAGACGGGCGCTTGCTAAAAGAAGGCGACAGCGGAGTTGTCATGCTAGGCAATGATTTCAAGCACACAAAACTTTATGGCAAGGAGATAAAACTCGGCTCTAAGTTGCAAATTAATGACCAAGAGTTTAGAGTGGTCGGATTTCTCAAGCGCTCAGGCACTTTATCGTTTAACCGAGCAATTTTCATGATGGAAGATGACATGCGCTCGCTCTTTTCCATACCAAACGATGAGATTGACTTTATTGTTGTGAAAGTCGGCGACAAAAGCGAGACAGAAAGTGTCGCTGAACTGATAAAAGAGAAACTGCGCAAAGACAGGGACTTGGATGTTGGCAAGGAAGATTTTGAGGTGCAAACCCCTCTCCAAGCGCTCTCAGTTGTGAAAACTATTCTCATGGTGATTAATGTTGTTGTGGTTGGCATAGCCCTCATCTCATTGCTAATCGGAGGGATTGGGATTGCGAACACAATGTTCACTTCAGTCATCGAGCGAACAAAAGAAATCGGAGTGATGAAAGCAATCGGCGCCCGCAACTCTGACGTGCTCGCGATTTTCGTGATTGAAGCTGGATTGCTC
>RFLC01000167.1 GCA_003694055.1 Candidatus Pacearchaeota archaeon
CTTCCAAAAGTACTTCCCAACCCCCACCCTGTACAAATCCAAAATCTCGCTCTCGCTGAGCGTGCGGTTGAAAATCGCCACCTCGTCAATCGTGCCGTTGAAGCCGTAAATCTTATTGTCCGCCGCTACCAATCTTCCAAATGAACCAATGTATACCCTCAAACTACTTGCTTTCATGGTATGGTTCCCCACATCCTCTCCAACCTTCTGTCCATCCACAAAAAACTGCACAGTTGTTGAGTTCACAACCGCCCCGACAAAATGCCACTTGCCAAAATCGATAACATTGTCAGAGGTGTTTGCAACAGGCCCGCTCCCATCGTTAAATGCCAGTTTTCTAGTATCATATGTTGCATAAAATACATATGATACCCTAACAGGATTTGATCCAATTGGAGCACTGAAATCTTCCTTTTTAGCTATTATGTATGCCTTCCCATCTTTAGTTGTAGCATTAGACAAATTAATCCAAGCTACAAATGTAGCCCTATCAGTGAGATTGAGAGAAGGAGATTTTGGTATTTTGATCTGAGTATCGGAGGATGTACTTGAGAATTCTCCAGGATGAATTACCCAACCGCCTGCAAATCTCCCCCCAGTCGGAACTGCATATGAGGTGTTCTTATTAGCGTTCAAAACAGTCGCGTCATTCCCTGCAGGAGAGAAGTCGTGGATTGCCGCGGTGCCAGAGTCGCTTTCCCCATACTCCGACCGGTTATCCATGTGCAAGAGCAAAACCGTTGAGTTGTCCGGCACAATTGGCAGGGCAGTTACATTCACCGACAAGCTCGCGTTGGCTGGCACATCAAACGCCTGCCACACAAGCCCGTTAGCGTAAGTTTTGTTCTCGCTCGCGTGCGTTTTGTTTATCACGAACAAGCGCAGGTCAATTATGTCGTTGTACACATCATACGCAGTTGCGTTCATCACAATTCCCGTGCCTATGTAAAACTCGCTGTTGTTCGCAGGCTTCTCTAAAACCACGCTACTTATCAGCGGGTTGTCCAAGCTCGCAAACACAAGGAACTTGTTGTCGCTTACATTCACGCTCTGCACCTCTCCCAAATACCCGAGTTTTGTCACATTCACCGTGTAGTTGTTCTGCACGCTCTTCACCATGTCCGTGCCGTTGTTCCTTATCACATACTCGCTAATGTTAAACCTCCCCTCCCCGCTCGCGTTCGTCGCGCCTTGCTCAACCAGCGCGCCAGAGACATTGTAAAAACTCACGCTCGCGCCCTTCACCCTCCTGTTAAGCGTGTCATTGGCAAGCACATCAACATACCACTGCCTGTAAAACACCCCGCCAGACTGCACGCTCACCCCTGTGAAGTTCGTGTTCAGCGCTGTGAATGTCTGATTCACCTGCACCACGATGCTACCTTGCGTCGCACCCGACAAATTAGAATCAATCACCTTTGAGCCATTGCAATACCTGCAATAGATGTTGTACTTGGTTTGCGCTCCAACGCCGTCGTTTGCAAGCGACTTCACTCGCTTCAGCTCAACATTTGTCGTGTTTATAACCAAACCTCTCCCCATATCCAAAGCTGAATCTCCAACATAACTCACATGCGAATTCTTAAGCACAAGCTGCGAGCCGCTCAAGGTCTCAAAGCGGAATTTGTAGATGCTTGAACCCTTTGTTATGTTGGAGTAGTTTGCAATAAGCGCGCCTGAAACAAATAAGTTTTTCACCCCATCTTGCAAGTCATTCTCAAACTGCAGCGTGCAGCCCTCAAGCGTGAGCGTGCCGCTTGATGTCACATTTATCGTTGCATTTGAGAGGTAATGGCACGGCTCTTGCGCTGTGCTGAGGTTTGCAAACACAACCTCATCATTCGCCCTTGTGTAAATGTCATGCAGCGTCTCAGAGCTTGTCACCACAATTGTATCATAGATTGGCAGCACAAGCGTGAGGTTTGTGTCTTGAGTTAGGTTGAAAGATGTGCCGTTAATCGGTTTGTAACCTTTCTTTGTCGCGTTGATTGTGTAGTTGCTTTGATACGCCTTTCCTCCTCCGCTGTCAATGTATTGCGAGAGATTGTAATGCACCTCCCCAACTGCATTCGTTGAGAGCGAGAACGCCACATCCCCTGTGTTGTTCCAGCTTGTCACATTTGCCCCTTCCAGCGGAGTGTTTGCGTCGTCTTTGACCGTGACATTCAATCTAAACTGCCTGTCCAGCGTCCCGCCTGATAGAATTGTGTACTCCCCGCTTGCAATGTCGCTTGAGTTAAGCAAAACAACATAGTCAGCAACATCCACTCCGCGCATTTCCACCCACTCGTCTGAAAGCTTTGTGCTCCCTCCAGGCGAGTAGAACTTGAAGAAGCTCATGTTCCCGCTCCCTTCCCCAAGCGTCGTGCTCTGCTTGAACGAAGTGAAGTTGAACTTAAGCGTTGAATTAACCCCTGTCACGTTCGCCCCGCTCATGTTCAGCTCTCCAGACAAATAGAGCGCCAGCCCCCCGTCCGCACTCGCATTAAACACAACCTCGCAATCACTCCCCAAGTCAAGCTGCCCAGAAGAAGTTATGTTCAAGTGAGTGTTCAACCCAACGCAAGTCCCATAATTAGGGTCAGAACACGCATAACCATAATAAACCTCCCTCGCAAAACTGCTCAAATAACTGCAGTCCCTCCTGTCACTAATCTTTATGTGCTCCTCCCTCACGACAAACTCCCGCATCTCGCTCTCATTGCTCCCGCCCGAGTCGCTCACATTCACCTTCCAAAAGTACTTCCCAACCCCCACCCTGTACAAATCCAAAATCTCGCTCTCGCTGAGCGTGCGGTTGAAAATCGCCACTTCGTCAATCGTGCCGTTGAAGCCCCGCACCTCAGACCCTTGGGACTCTGCTTCGCTATTCCCGATATAAATCGGCACATTATTCGCTGTGATTGTGTGCGTCCCAACATCCTCCCCAACCTTCTGCCCATCCACAAAAAACTGCACAGTTGTTGAGTTCACAACCACCCCAACAAAATGCCACTTGCCAAAATCGATAACATCTGAAACAGTGGCTGCTGTCGGACTAGTTCCATCGAAAAATTCCAGCGAGAGAGTGTCATACTTTGCAGCAAAGAAGAAGCCATAATTTGTTCCTTGTTGTTTTGCCATGATGTAAGCTCTGCTATCTGATGTGCTAGCATTTGACAAGTTAATCCAGGCAAGCATTGTCACATTGTCAGTAAAGTCCAAGCTCGCCGAGTCAGGCACTGATACAGTTGTGTGAGTGAGACTCACATCTGGCGGAATGAATTTCCATGCTCCTGCCAACCTTCCCTCAGTTGGCACAGGATACGCATCACCCTGCGCGGCATTGGCAACGTCAGCATCATTCCCCGCAGGAGAGAAGTCGTGAATTGCCCCTGTGCCAGAGTCGCTTTCCCCATACTCCGACCGGTTGTCCATGTGCAAGAGCAAAACCGTTGAGTTGTCCGGCACAATCGGCAGGGCAGTTAAGTTAACTGAGATTTCTCCTGAGCCAGTGCTGAACGTTTGGCGTGCTACAAGCCCGTCTGAGTAAATATTGGAGAGGTGTTCGTCCGGAACAACATACAAACTCGCCTCCACACTCTCGCCATCGCTGTCATTTACACTCGCGTTAAGTGTGATGTTGAACTCATTCAAGAGGTAGGCGCTTGCGTTGTCGGGAGAGTTCAAGACGATGGTTGGCAAATTATTGTTTATGGTTACAAACCTTTTCTCAGTGCTCCCGATGTTTCCTGCAATGTCAACAGCATGCGCTACAAATGTGTGCTGCTTCCTTGCCAAGTTTGTGAAATTGTTGAAGTATTGATTGGCGCTTGCATTGTAAAGAGATGCAATCTCGCTCGCGTTAAGCGCCCGGCTGAACACCAAGACCTCGTCAATCGAGCCGTTAAAGTCCTGCTTGATGTTTTTGTTCACCCCGATAACTATGTCGCCGTCAGCACCTTCGTCAATGGTTCTAACTGAGCTGTTAACTTCTGTCCCGTTGATGTACATCACTAATGTCGTGCCATTGTATGTCAAAGCCACATGATACCATGTGTTCGAGCTTGCCACAACCCCTGAACAAAGGTCGCTCCCTCCCAAGAATCCAGCTATTTCGTTGTTGCACGAAGCCCTATCAAAGAATATCCAACTTCTTCCTGTCCCTGCTCCGTTTTTCTGTGCGATAGGCACTTCCACGCCCGAACCCGCGTTCAGAGGGTTAGCCCAAATTGAAACTGTCATCTCCCCGCCAGTTATGCGACTAAAGCTCGGATTTGAAATCAGGATGTAGTCATCAACCCCATCAAACCAGCTCGCATTTCCCCAGTATCCGCTCGAGTTGATGAGCGCATTCCCTTGCAGCGAGCCGTTATTGCCGTAGCTTGACAGGTCAAGAGGATCGCCGCTCGCGTTTGTGTCATCCATTCGCATCCACAACACAACATC
>RFLC01000168.1 GCA_003694055.1 Candidatus Pacearchaeota archaeon
CAACAAAGGGGACTAAATATGCATAATTATTAAAAAGAACTACAAATATTCTTTGGTTAGGATATTTATCTTCGTTTGGATGTTTTATAATATCTAAAACTTGTTTTGTTTCTATTAAATAAGAAACTATTTCAAAAGAGATATTAACTTACTGTAAAAAACCTTTGAGAGCGCACAAACTGTCTGACAAGTCAGAGCCCTCTCGTCCGCTCAACGCAAAGTTAGCGAAATAGATCTGCTGAAAACCACAAAACCTTGCAGTATTCCACTCACTCGCCAAGTCCTGTTTAGATACTATGCTGCTACAGTTTCGTAAGAAAAATCGAGTTTACCAGAAGTTGCTTTTGCATGTTCAATGGTGAGGCTTACAACCCTCCCCTCAGCATCCAGATCAACATAGAGGTTTTCATTCAGTTCTTTGGTTTCGGCAACCTCATTATCTGACAACTCGACATAAAGCGTATCAGTGTCCTCAAAGTATTTGATTTTCATTTACTTTTCTCCTTTGAAGGATCTGTCAAAGAAAGCGTTGTGCACAGTCTCCTCATCTTCAAGCAAGATGACTCTCAAGTATTTATCAACTTCTTGTATTCTACCCCAGAGTTTTATTCGTCCGTCAGATTGAACTTCTTTTCTAATAGGGGAGTCAATAACTCTTTGAATCCATTCATCTTTTATGTTTTCACGATCGGGCTTCCGTCTTCTGAAATCGAAATATTTTGTTGTTTTCATAAAAGCTCTACAATAGCAATCTTGCCATTTCTCTTTTCTTATATGCGGCTGAGAGGTAGAGGTTCGTTATGGAGGCAAGGGGCTAAACGTTGCTCCACCATCATCTCTGTGCAAACTCAAATGTCTGGCCTTACCTTCAATGCCGACCTTTCAAACTATAATTGAGTAAACACCTTGCCGTTTCTTTTTCTTCGTTCCTTTAATTTTGGCTCTGCTTTATTGAAGTTGCTTTTATATCGTTAATCGCGGCGCTGACCCGCGAGCATGCTAGAGGAGAGCCAGCTTGCTTGCGGAGAACCGGCGTGCGCCGTCGCCGGGAACGGCTCGCGCTTCAGCCGCGCTGCGATGCGCAAGTTGAATTAAGCCGCTTCGCGGCAGAATTTTTTCGAATTTCGGTTGCATAAAGATGACCTCCTTAAGCTTCCCGACCAAATCACCGAAGAGGAGATCAGAGAATATTTTCTCTATCCCAAAAATGTGCGGAAGTATGGTCGATCCGCCAGTACGCTGGCGATGTGCGGCCTCAAGTTCTTCTACGACTACACCCTCAAACCGGACTGGCACACGCTAACCCTCGTC
>RFLC01000015.1 GCA_003694055.1 Candidatus Pacearchaeota archaeon
CCATAACAACATAATACCACTTTGATGGAGAATAAGCCGTACTCGATTGTACAAAGTAAGAGTTAGTTTCAGTTACTAGATACGCACTTAGCTTTCCTTTGTTACCTCCACTTCTCTTAAAATAAAACGAAAAACCAGTCTGCCAGTCTTTATCTATAAAAGTAGGTGCATTATTTCCAACTGCAAAATCAGTCGGATAAACCCACGCTTCAAGTGTGAGCTGGTCTCCAAAATTGTTGAGAGAGCTTGGGTTGCCTAAGTCGAGATAATCGTCATTCCCGTCAAAATCAAACGCTCCGTTGAACTTCCCGGATGTTGCAGTTGGGCAAGCCGCTCCTGTGCAACTCCCATCATTCCCATTGCCAGAGCTGTCCGCAAAGCTTGTTGCGCCGCTTCCCTCATTTAAATGCAAGAGCAAAACATTCTGCGACATATTGGCAGGCTTTGCAAACTCTCCTGTCTCAGTCGCGCTGTTGTTAGGCAACTCGCATCCGTAGCAGGTTCCTTGAAACCATGAGATGCTGGTCCAATTAACGCTCGCCCCCGCGTCAAAAACTCTCGAGGTGTAGTTACCCTCTGTTCTTGTGCTTGTCAACGTAACCGCTCCAAGAGTGGAATTGTAGAACGTTCCTTCATACGTGCCAGCGTCAAAATCTGCTTGCGTGGAATCGCTGAAACTGCCTGCCAAGCCAAGAGCAGAAAGCGCTAGCATTGCTGCCAGCGCAACGAACACCCAAACTAGCCCTTTCTCAGCACTCCCGACCTCTTTTTTCATTTAGGTTTTAAACAACATCTATTTAAATAAATATTGCGTTTCTTGTGCATGGAAAAAATAAGACTGACCTTCCTCGGGACAGGAGACGCAATCCCCACCAAAAAGCGCAACCACACCGCAATTCTGCTCAGTTACAAAAATGAGAACATCCTGATAGACTGCGGAGAAGGAACTCAAAGGCAATTCAAATTTGCAGAGCTCTCACCCATGCAACTCACGCGCATTCTCATCACTCACTGGCACGGCGATCACACCCTTGGCCTTCTAGGCCTGCTTGAAACACTAATAATGCAAAACTACTCAAAAAAACTCTCAATTTACGGACCAAAGGGCACCAAGCGATACTTCTCTCTCCTCTCGCAATTCCTCGGACCTTACAAAAAGCTTCACAAATTAAACCTTCAAGTTGAAGAGGTGCAAGGAAAGTTTTTCGAGAACAACGAGTTCAGTTTGACAGCTTGGCAAATGTCTCATGGCGTGCCTGCAAACGCTTATGTGTTTGAAATCCCAGACCAGCGCAGAATTGACAAATCCAAACTAAAAGAGTTAGGAGTGGCAAGCACGCCGGAGCTAAAAAAGCTAAAGGAAGGGAAAGATGTATTTATCGATGGAAAAAAACTGAAAGCAAAAGATTTGACTTACATAGAGAAAGGAAAGAAAGTGTGCGTTGTTTTGGACACAAAACTGAACGAGAACATTGGCAAGCTCGCGCGAAACGCAGACCTGCTTGTTAGCGAGGCAACATTCCTCGACAAAGACAAGAAATTGGCAGAGCAGTACAACCACATGACCGCTGCGCAAGTTGCAAAAGTTGCAAAAAAAGCAAAAGTGAAAAAGCTAATCCTCACACACATCTCGCAACGTTATGAAAAAAATCTCAGCGAATCGCTTAACGAAGCGAAAAAGATTTTTCCAAACACAAGCTTGGCAA
Organism: Candidatus Pacearchaeota archaeon; assembly: GCA_003694055.1. Lineage (GTDB taxonomy): Archaea > Nanobdellota > Nanobdellia > Pacearchaeales > GW2011-AR1 > UBA73. The sequence goes on from RFLC01000015.1 coordinate 1,707, forward strand.
GAGATTTCGATGTTGTTGAGCTATGAATGTACTTAGTCGCAATGCGCAGAGGTTTGCGCGCATTTGCGTCGCTCGCAAGACCTTGAAAAACGCAGGCATCCAAATGAGTGAAACCCTCCAACGCTGAAATCAATTACGGAAGTCTAAACAATTTCCTAAACACCAGCCCGCTCACAATTGCCGCGCCAATGTAATACCAAATCCAGGTGCTCGCAATAGGAGTTTCTGAGTAAAGTCCGGAGAAGTACTTAAACAAAATCAAAATAGGGATTGTTGTAAAAAGCAATGGTTTAAACGAGTGCTTCATCATCGCTAGTGAGTCATTCACCATTTCTTTCGCAATCTCTGCCGCTTTCTCATGGTCGCCCGCCTTCTTGTGCTTGTCCATCTCCTTCTTCAAAGCGTCCTGCCGCGCTTTCATCTCGCGCATCTTTTCCTTGTCCATCACTAAACTATTCACAAGAGAAACAAACCCGCTCACAAGAACGCTGAACACAATTACACTAGCCCTCGGATAAGCAAACACAAACTCGCTAATAAAGCTCATGCGAACTCTAAACTTCAAGGCTTTTTAACATTTCTGTTGTTGCGGGAGAGTGATTGTCTAGGCAAGCACAACTAAATTTAAATAATCCTAATACAATTAAATGGCATGAGAGTGAAAGCAGTTTTTATTTCTATTGCGTTATTCCTAGCAATAATGAGTTTGTTCATCTCGCATGCAAACACAAGCGGCTATGCTGTGCACAGCGCGAGCAACTCTGCAACTCTGCAAAGCCGCGCAAGCCTTTCGTCGTCGCTGTCTGCATTCCTCTCCGGCGCACTCGTGGTCTTTCTAGCAGTTAGCTTAATTTTGATTTACGACGAGTGAGTGCCTCACGTTTAAGCGTCAAACACTTAACGTGACATCCTCCCCGCACTAAAGTGCGGGGCTTCCATAAGCAGCGTGGTGCGTGTCTTGCCCTCTCACGTATTCTTTTGCTTGTTCAACTTGTATAAATCCAAGACTTGAAGCAAACTTCCCTGGACTCCACAAATGTCCTCGCGGATACCTCAGCCTCGCCTTTGGGTTCTTC
>RFLC01000169.1 GCA_003694055.1 Candidatus Pacearchaeota archaeon
ATTCAAAATCTTTCGTTATTCTTTATCCTCTCTCACAGAAGTTGATTTGACTTAATGCTTCCCTAATGCTCCACGCAATGTACTGGCTAACGATTTCTATACTCCCACTACGGGCGTTGGTCTTATCCGAATTGTTCGGATTGTCACAACGCCCTAAATATGGATTAACTTATCATTTTGATCACAAAGTAGTGGGAGTCAATCATGGATTACAAGATATTAGAGACCAAACGCAAGGCAATTGCCGAAAAAATTATTGTCGGTATCGACCCTGGCAAAGAGAAACACCAAGCCGCGGTGCTGAACCGGGCTGGCATCCACCAGAAAACTTTCACGTTTCAAGTCAATCCCCAGGGATACCGCGTTATTTTGTGGAAGAAACTCGACAAAATTATTGCCCATGAAGACTTCAAGGATGTTGTTTTCGCGCTCGAGACCTCCTGCAATCTCTGGCAAACCCTGGCTCAGTTTCTGCATTACTCAGGCTACCCCGTTCTGCTGGTCAGCCCATTAACAACCCATTACTCCCGTTCTTTTCTCGATCACGATTTTTCGCACACAGACCCAAAGGATGCTCTTTTGATGGCCAGCAACGCCCGTTCAGGCTATTTCGATTTTTATCAAGTCTATTCTGCAGAAATCAACGCCATGCACGAGCTCAGCCTGATCTACTGCAAAATGCGCAAAACCTTGCAACAACAAAGAGCGCGCCTGCGAGCTTATATCGAATATGTGTTTCCGGAATTCTTGCGCGTTGTCAAGCTCGACACCGAAACCGCCCGCTATCTGCTGAAAGACTATTTTCTAGCGCATCATTATCTGAACCTGGATGTTGTCTCCGTTGGCCGCAAAATTGCTAAAATTTCTCAAAATCAATATGGCTGCCAAACCCTTGAAGAATTACAAAAGGCCGCAAAAGCCAGCATTGGCATCATCAAGAGCGGGCCCGAAATTCTCGCGGGTCAGCTCGCTATAGAGAGCTGGCTGGCTATGGAAGCGCAAGCAAAGCAACAACAGCAAAAAGTAAAAGCGGCTCTGATCGAACTGGTCGGCGATATGCCTGAGTTCGAAATCATCAAATCGTTAAAAGGGGTCAGTGATCTGTTGGCTGCTCTTTTTATTGCCGAGACGCGCGATCTGGCGCTGTACAATCACTGGAAGCAAATCGAAAAACTCGCTGGTTTGAATCTCAGACTCATTCAATCCGGCAAATACGTCGGCCGCAAACGAATCAGCCATATCGGTAACCGCCGGCTGTCATGGATTCTGTACTGGATGTGCGAACAAACAAGCCGTTCGGTGCCGGAAATCCGAATCAAATATTTAAAACGCCAGCTCCACAGGCCCTGCTATCGCAAATCGCTGATTGCCTGTGTGCCCGTTCTTCTCAAGCTGATTATGCTGCTGGTCAAAGAACAACGCCCCTATGAATTCAGAGATGCGAAAGTTGCTGAGATGAAGCGATTGGAGCGTGAATGCGAAGCGAAAAAGGCGAACAAGAAAAAGAGCCCAAGAACGCAATAACACCGCGGAAGAACAACATCTGTTGCGGCTTAAAAATCTCATATAAAAAATATGTTCTTTGAAATAGGCTATGCCCTGGCTCTGTTGGATAGGTTCAACTTTCCAACGGAGCCATCCCTTTTGCTGATTTGAAACGAGTTGAAGACTTTCTGCCTGTGTAACGAAAAAACAGGCCGGTGTGGCTGACCGTTGAAGCTCATTGGAAGGTGTCTATTGATAAAGCGACACGCTTCGTCTAACAGATTTGTCAGCCTCCTGGCTTTTCGGGCCGAATAAGATAATTGGTTTGTGCACGACAAACGTAGATCGTTTAAAGCTGCACAACGGAAGTAAGCTTGTGCCGAAAAGCGCCACCGAGAAGGAGTATCCACACCGAACTTTTAGTTGCTTATGCAAAAAAGTCAAAGAACTCGACAGGAGACGTACGTCCAAATCGACCGAAAATCAGCAAGAGACAGGCAGGAATACAGCTTCATCCACCACAAAAAAGGAGAAAAAAAGTGCAAAACCCGTCAATTTTTGCTTGCAAACGAGGAAGTAGTTTAAGCTCAGCTGCCGCCAAGGAGCGGAGCGGATTGGCGGTCAGCTGGAGCGCTTTGTTCGGCTTTCAAATAAAGC
>RFLC01000170.1 GCA_003694055.1 Candidatus Pacearchaeota archaeon
ATGGAGATGAGAGAGATGTTAAGCGCGTACGAGTCAGCTAGGGAGATTCGTTCAACTATTGCATTTGCTAACAAAGGCATGGTTGCAGAGGTCGCGATGAAGTTTCCAGGGCCTTACTTAACTTTTGCAGAGCGCATGAGCGCGGGCTTTCGCGCGTTAATGCGGGCAGTTGACATGTTCAATTCCTCAAAAGGCTATCGCTTCTCAACCTACGCTTACATCGCAATCCAACACGAACTTGGGAAAGAGATTGCCAGCGAAAAAGAGACGAGAGAAGAGCGGCTTGGGCATTTGAAGAGCGCGTGGAAAAACGAGCTTGCAGCGAGATGGGAAAATGTTGAGAGAGCAGTGGATGTAAGATTGGTGATGGATGCGCTAAACTCCCGCTCCTCGCGGCGATACGGACTTGGAAATAGAGAGAGGAAAATCCTCTCGCTCTACTTCGGGCTCAACGGCGACTCGCCTCACACGCTTGAGGAAATCGGCAAACTACATGGCATATCAAAAGAAAGAGTAAGGCAACTCCTAAACCGCGCGTTGCGTTCAGTTAGAGTCTCGCTTAAGGCTGGAGCGTGTTGAAATGAGCAAACGCGATACACCCCATCTACTCTTTTTGCTCGCATTTATCGTCGGAATAGTGCTTCTCTTAACCCTCTCAATTCTTCTTCGCGCAGACAACCGGGAAAGGGACGAGTTCCACAATGAGCTTGGCTTGAATTTCTCCGAGGCAAGGGTGTGCTTCCACTCATCAAATTGCTTGAACGTCGCGCTAGCGCGCACTCCCGAGCAAAGGCGCAAGGGACTGATGTTTGTTGAATCCCTCCCGCGCAACGCAGGCATGCTATTTGTGTTCGAGCGCTCTGCAAAACACGGCTTTTGGATGAAAAACACTCTACTTGCGCTTGACATAATCTGGATTAACTCCTCGCTGGATGTTGTGGATTTTAAAACTGCAGAGCCTTGCAAGTCTGAGCAGTGCAAGATTTACTATCCAAACTCAGAGGCGAAGTATGTAGTTGAGGCAAGCGCAGGTTTCGCAGCCAAGGCAAACTTGAAACTCGGCGACAAAGCGCGCGTGATTTTCTAACCTCTCCCGTTGGTAGTGATTTTGATGCTCTCAGGCAAACGCGCGCCGCACGAGTTTAGAACCGCCGCGCTTCCCCGCACCCGTCTCAATTAAAAATCGCTTCATCTCGCTTTGCCTTTCTGCAAGGTGTAGTAGCGGTAATACAATCCCTTTTTTCTCATCAAATCGTTGTGGTTTCCGAGCTCTGCAATCCTGCCCTTGTCCAGCACTACAATTTTGTCAGCTTTCCTGACTGTTGAAAACCTGTGAGCTATTATTATTGTTGTCTTCCCCTTAATCAGTCGCTCAATTCCTTGCTGCACCTTTTTCTCGCTCTCAGCATCAAGCGCAGCAGTTGGCTCGTCCAAAATTAAAATCCTCGGGTTTTTGAGAAAAGCCATTGTAATTGCAATTCTCTGCCGCTGGCCCATTGAGAGCTTCACACCCTCCTCGCCAACTTTTGTGTAATACCCTTTCGGCAGGTTTTCAATGAACTCATGCGCAGCTGCCGCCTTTGCCGCCTCAACCACTTCCTCGTAACTTGCCTTCGGGTTTGCGTAGCGAATGTTGTTTATCAGGGTGTCGTTAAACAAGCTCAAGTCCTGCGGAACAATTGCGATTTGCCGCCTCAACCACTTCAAACTCAACTTTTGTATCGGCACTCCGTCAAGCTTGATTGTTCCTTTCTTAGGTTTGTAATATCCAAGGATGAGCTCAGAAAGAGTGCTCTTTCCAACCCCGCTCTTTCCAACAAGCGCGACGCTTTCCCCTGCATTTATCTTTAGGTTGATGTCTTTCAACACATACTTTCCGCGAACGTAGGAGAAACTCAAATTTTCAAATTCAATCTCTCCGCGCAAATTTGGCAGCGTCTTCTTGCCGTGCTTCATCACTTCTGGCGCTATTCTTTTCAATCGAACAAACCTGCTGATAGCTAGCACTGACCTGCGGTAACTCCTGTACAGCGCAGCAAGAAATCTGAACGGGCCAAATGCAAGGTTAACATAACCAAAAAACATCACAAACTCTCCTGCGGAGATGTTGCCGTGCCGCAGAAAA
>RFLC01000171.1 GCA_003694055.1 Candidatus Pacearchaeota archaeon
CAAATATTTTGTGTAGGATTTCATGCCTACACACTTACAAAGAAGTTTAAAATTCTTGCTATGGTTGGCCTTGAACTCTTACTCTTGCAAATAATTGTGAAGTTTGCCAGCAATAAGGTTAAAATTGTTGAGCTGTTAGATATTTCTGTCTCAGGGAGAGTTTCTAGTAAAAATTATATTGTTAGGCTTACTAGTTAAGTTTGAAGTGTGCGGTTGTGGCGGTGCTGCCGAGGCGTTAAATTATAACATCATGCTCCCTCCAGCTTGTCGACGGAAAGTTAATGAGATCGAGCGCGCGGCTCGCAGCTGCCGACGCTGTGGAGCGCTCAAGTTCAAACGCGCGCTTTAGCGAGGGCTAGCTCACTTCTTCCGAGATTTTACCAGCTTGGCAGAATATTATTAAACGCAAGCCATCTTTTTTATATAGAAAGCTTCTCTTAACTGCACATGTTAAACTCGATAAAAATTTGTCTAGACTAGAACATGTTTAGGTTTTAATCTCTCAGGTCTGGCAGAGAATGTCTCTTGCTTTGATATACTTCTTCAAGAGCGTCGATCATGCGTTTTAAATCTAGAGGCAAATCATCAATCACAACCAACTTTGAATCAGTTTTATTAGCAACTTTTGTGGCGTGAGCTATGCCAACCACCGCTCTATCGCAACCACTTTCCAACATTCGTTCAGTTAGGAACCTGTCGGAGTGGGGACCTGCAATTAAGTCATACCTCAAGGATGCCGAGCATGTAGGGTGGCGACGGCATTCAGCTAGTAATTTATCCAATAATCTGCTCCTTTTTTCACTCCCTAATCCTTTAATTTCAGCGCCGGACTGCCTTAAACCATTATACAGCCCATACCAGAAAAGTGCCGCTGATAAGCCGTTAGGCAATTCATCCTCATTTTCAGGATAATGCCAACCGCGCTCCTCACAAATCCTATCCAACAATGCTTTTCTAGCATACTCTGGAGGCAATTTCCTAGCATTAATCTCATCATATAACTTTAGTTCTCTTCCTGAAACTTCAAGACCAACTTTATTCCTACTTGTTACGTAAGGAGAGATTAAACTAATTGCTCTTTCTGTATTCTCAAGTGTATGGAACACACCAAACACTATCCTTTCTATCGCCATGCGATACACCCAATTTTTCTATTTATAAATCTTGCTATTGACTACCACTAGATATTTAGAACAAGAATTTTCTATAGTTATCTCGCTGACAAATTTGCACTTGCGAAGTCCGAGAGAGCCGGCGCGGAGAGAAGCAAACTATTTTAAACTTCGATTTCTTTTAACTGGCATGGCTAATGGTTATGACAGCACTTACAGCGACAGGTTTTTCGTTGACATCAACACGCGCATGCGAGACCTCGAGGAAAAACAGCGTTTGCTCAAGGAACGCATTATACTTGTGAACGAAACAGTTGTGAAAGAACGCGAAAGGGTGGATAGGCTTTTGCGGGAATTGACAAAAGAGGTTGAGGGATTGAAGATGGAGATGAAGAGGATGAAAGAGTTGCTTGAGAGGGTTGGCGAAACGCTGGACCATACTGCTAGGAAAGAGGAGCTTGATTTGGTCAGAAAGCAGATTGATTTGATGAGAGGTGTGCATGGGGTTAGTTGAAGACGTGCGTCAGATGCAGTTGGCAGGAATGAACGAGAATGATATTATTCAAGCGCTTAAATCCAAAGGAGTGAGTGAGAGCGATATATCGAATGCAATTGCGCAAGCGAAAATAAAGAGCGCGGTCGGCGGAGAGAGTGCAGAGGAGTCTGGCGGACAAACTGGCGGAGTTCCTTCGCCTGCAACGAGCGGAGCATCAGCTGGCTCTGGCGCGGTGTTGCCTCAACCTGCAACTGCAGAAACAACAAACCCAGCTAGCGAGGGAGTTTCAACGGTTCAAGAGCTGAGCGCTCCGACAAACGTGCCGAGCCCTGCCAACCCCGACCCGCCATCGCCGCAATTTGAAGGCATGTCTCCTTCGATGCTGAGCAGTTCTAGCGCGAGCGCGTCTGAGATAATGTCACCCATTCCAGGGCAAGCAGCGCAAGGCGAGCAAGTTCCTCCTCAAACCCAAGACCCTTATCCTAGCACCATGGCGCAAACAACGCAAGCGCCGCAAGATTACGCGCAAGCGTATGACCCATATGCGAGCGCAGGCGCAGCGCAAGGTTACGGGCAAGCCGAGCAATACGTCGGAGAGCCGCAGGCGCAAGCAACTCAGGATTACGGAGGTTATGACTACTCCGCTTACGGGTATGATCCTTACGCAAGTTACCAAGACTATCAAACATACCAAGCAGCAGGCGCAGACATCTTGTCAGAGGTCGTTGAGCAGGTTGTCGATGAGAAACTAGTCACCCTCAGGCAGGCGCTCGACAAAGCAATCGACTTCCAAAACGTTGCAGAGACAAAACTTCAACACCTTGAGGAACGGCTTAAAAGGATAGAGCAAGTTATAGACAAGCTCCAGATTTCGCTTATCCAGAAAGTTGGGGAGTATGTGAGCGATGTGATGCATCTTAGGAAAGAGGTGCAGGAAACGCACAAGACACTAGCTAGCGAACTTGCTAAAGTGAAGTCAGGCCGGGAGAGGGCGGGCAAGTCAGAAGGGGAGAAAGAAAAGCAGGCAAAAGAAAAAGGAAGTTCTGCAGAGGCCAAGCAAGGCTCGAGTGCAACTTTTAGAAGCTTAGCTAGCTCAAGAGGGAATCTGCCTTGATGGCATGGTGGAAATGGCGGTGGCTCTTGCGCTAAAGTCCAAGGCTGGAGTAAGAAGTGTCGCGCTCGCCCGCGCGCATGGTAATTTTTTCAACAACACTCAGGTTTTGCCGACGGCAAATTTTTGCGCCGAGCCGCATGAACTCCCACCAGCTCAAGCGCGCTCTTATGCAAGCACTCCTCGACGCGCGCCATTCAAAGCGCCATATTGAAATACTAACCGCGCGCACTCGCCCTTTTAGGCAGGCATAACAAAACTAGCAGAGCCAGAGTCACCGAAAAGTTTAAATACTATGATAAAGTGGTTTCATTCGAGGATAGATAAAAATAGGAAAATGGAGCTAAAAAGACCAGAGCAAAGGATTAGAAAAATCACCTTGCAAGATTTGTGCGAGTATGTACGAGCGCAAGACTCTGATTCTGTGAGAGCATGCGTCGAGGTCTTGGAAAATAGGTTTGGAGAAGTGTATTTGGGCGGGAGCATCGCAGACTCGGCAGGCAAAGGTCTTTCTAAATATGCAGCTGCTAATTATCAAGATATTGATTTGATTGTGCCAGTGCCAGCAGGGACCATCCCGCCAACTGCAGGCAAACTTGCAACTCAAGCTCTTGACGACATTCTCAGAACAAGTGCTGGAGAGATGGTTCGCAGAGCATCTTTAGAGGTTGTGCCAGAGGATGAGGACACTAGATATCTGGATTTGAGCGGTTACCTTGCACGCTTGCAACTTGAATTTATGCCGTCCTTGGCAGCTTTAGAATTCTATATTCCAAAATATGAGAGATGGCTAGGGAGGAAATATTTCACTCCGACGCGCGTCGACATAGCGTTTCCTTTGGAATTCATTGCAAGGTCAGCGCGAGAAAACGGAGCAAACCACATACAAATTTCTGTGGAAAGGTAGAGTAACAAACCAGCTCTTTTCAACTCTCACAAAGAACGTGTTAAGATATAAGTTTCTTTGCCCAGACTCATCTGACAGAAGTGCTTTTACTCTAAATTTCTGAACACACTCAACACCCCTCGGAGCAGTCACGTTTATGACGAGATAAGCAACTCCTTTTGAAACCCCGTCAGCGAGAGCTAATCCCTCTGATCCGTTTCTTGCAACTGAAAGAAGAGAGATTGGTTCTTCCCCGCACTTGTCATTTAATGAAGGCTCAGTCATTGGCGTAAAAACAAATCTCACTTGCTCCTTCTTAGTTATGTTAAATCGCTTCTCATCGCTATTAACCACCAACCCAAGCTGCTTTGACTCCCCTGGCTTTAGCTTGATCATATTCCCTGGACCTGGTGCGCCCAAAATTTTAAAAAGCATTTTGTCGCAGTAGGGAAAGAAATAGCCATTTGCTTGTGCATCCCTTCTTGCAGATGAGTCACATTCAAAAATTTTGCGCAGGTCAGATGAGTTTAATATCTTATTTATCTCCTGGCTTGCGTCTTTCCCCGCGTTTGTGCTTGAGCGCTCAAACCAATAGATAAAGAAAATTGCGGCAATTATGACTCCGACGATAACCAACGGCACAACTAGTTTCTTTTGCGCGAAGCGCGCGGCACTTAAGCTCATCCTTTATTAAATCTGCAGAATTATTAAACTTATTGCTGGCAAACTCCACAATTATTTGCAAGAGTAAGAGTTCAAGGCCAACCATAGCAAGAATTTTAAACTTCTTTGTAAGTGTGTAGGCATGAAATCCTACACAAAATATTTG
>RFLC01000172.1 GCA_003694055.1 Candidatus Pacearchaeota archaeon
ATCGACAAAGCCCTTAAGAAATCTCCGCTTCAGCGCATTGCCGCCACTTTGACGCCGAGTTCGTCGAGCTTTGCGCTTGCGCGCGCCGCGCAAGTTTCCCTCCGCGCTCGCTTTCCAACTTTTCGTCGATAAGCTGGCGTGCGCACGATGTGACAACCCAACACAAGATTTGCTAGAAGCTCGCCCAGAGAGAGAAATTCGTCACCAAGCTAAGACAAGGCTGTTTCTTTCTTGCTCGAGATTCTAAAGCAGTGATTTCTCGATCTGTGAGAGCGTCAAGATAAGTTGGGCAAGTCGCAGCGAGCTCCCGCTCTTAGACCTTGCGCCCCAAACTAACCTCTAACGAGCAACTAGCAACTCTCACCCAAGAGCGCTATTCAACAAAGCTCCCCTTCTGCTCGCAAATCCATAAACAATCAGCCCAACTTTTTGTTTAACCTTCTCACAAAATCTGACATTTAACAGAGTTTATGTGCGTTAGCGACGAAATAATTCTCTGGCTAACACAAGCGAAAAAGAAACAACAATATTTAAATAAAGCTCAATGCACAAACTGGCATGGCAGGTGTGAACATCTGGACAGAAAAATATCGTCCAACAACTTTTGATGAAGTCGTCGGGCAAGGAGAGATAGTAAAACGAGTGCGTTCGCTTGTGCAATCGATGAACATCCCCCACATGCTCTTTGCAGGACCTGCAGGCACAGGAAAATCCACGCTTGCCTTGATTGTGGTGCGCGAACTCTTCGGCGAGCGCTGGAGAGAGAACTACCTCGAACTTAACGCCTCTGACGAGCGAGGGATTGATGTCATCAGGCAAAAAGTGAAGGACTTTGCAAGAACAAGACCAATTGAAAACCTCTCGTTCAAAGTAATTTTCCTCGACGAAGCCGACGCGCTGACAAAAGAAGCCCAACAAGCGCTGAGAAGAACAATGGAAAACTATTCCAACACATGCAGGTTCATCCTATCATGCAACTACTCCTCGCGCATCATAGACCCAATCCAATCGCGCTGCGTGATTTTCCGCTTTAAGCTGCTCGAGAAAAAAGACGTACAGAAAATCGTTAAGCGAATTGCCGAGCAGGAAAAACTCAACATCTCCGACGAGGCGTTTGAAGCGCTTTACGAAGCCTCCGAAGGTGACTGCAGAAGAGCGATAAACCTCTTGCAAGCGAGCGCATCGATATCGCCAGACATAACTCCTGAGATGATTCAGATTATTTCTGCAAACGTCAAACCAACAGACATCAGAGTTGTGCTTGACTACGCGCTTGCCGGCGATTTCCTTAAAGCTCGGGATAAGCTTCTTGACGTGATGTTAAAGGAAAGCGTTTCAGGAGTTGATGTGATAAAGTCAATCCAAAAAGAAATCTGGAACCTTGAGATAGAGCCGGAGCTAAAACTGCGACTCACAGAAAAGGCAGGCGAAACAGAGTTTAGGATGATTGAAGGCAGCGACGAGTTTATCCAGCTTCAGTCCTTGCTTGCGGCATTTGTTCTTGCAGGCCAGCATAAATTGTGAGGCAGTTTATGGCAAGCGCAAAAATCACTGAAAAAGATTTTCCAAAAATAAAGAATAAAAAACTTGCAACAGCGAGCGCGTTTTCTCCGGACCAGACAAGGATACAAAATAATCAACATCCTGCCTCACAATTCTCATTTCACAAATCTGCACCGAAACTTGATAAACTTAACGGCAAGGAAAGAGTTAAGCACTTAGAAAAAGTGATTCGCGGTTAAGAGCGTGAGGGCAAAAAGCGCGCGAATAAACTACGCAACATTAAACACTCAAAAGCGCACTCTTGCTTCCCGCATGAAACGCTGCCAGATAACCCAAAAGCTAATTGCCGCGATAGTGCTTCTCAAGTTCAAGTCTTGAAAACTACTTCCCTGAGATTTTGTCAGGCAACCACTTGGAGTTAATCACATAGCCAGTTATCAACTTTCCCTGGTCAAAAATGTGCGAAATCCAATTATAATAAAGCTCAAAAAACTGCGCGCGCTCCTGGGGGTTTGCCAAATGAAGTTGATGATTGCTAATAATAAACAGAGCACCTATGAGCAGAAACTTCAAGACAAAAATCCATATTTTCATTTTATCGTCGAATTATCAACTCTTATCCAATCTAACTGAGCAGCGTAACCAGTGACTTTGCCGATGTTTCGGGCAATGTTAGAGAGCCAGCTAAAATATATTTTGAGCGCCCCTTTTATGCCGTCGAGAGTTGTGAAGTCCATTTCATAGTGCGTGTGGATGTAAGTAAGTGAAATTGCGAAGAATATAAAGATTGCTAGCATAATCATATAAAACAGGTTCTGCTTAAGGAGCGAAATTAGATAAACTTGGTTGGTCGTGCGCAAAAGAAAAACCAGCACAGCTAACAAAACAAGCGAAACAGTTAGCCAGGTAGGAAGACCGAACACCATGTTAAATCAAAGTTCAGGGATTATAAAACACTTTCGCTTCGCTGATAGACAGAATAGCCAAAATTAAGTTGAGCAAACTCTTTGCCTAGCGCGCGCTGAAAGGTATGCAAAAGTTAAACATAATTCAAAATGTGCTCTAACCATAGCTAAGAGTAAAATTCATTTATTGCTCGCGCGGCGCGGCGGCGCGGGAAAACTTGCGCCGCGCAGCTTTAAATTGAGTGCTGAAAGTGTATATACATATGTATATACAAAAAATCCAAAGTCTGCAAGCAATTAAACCCTTTGCACTTCTCGCGAAAACCATTCACACCACAATCCAAAATTGGTCAAGCCAAATTACAAACAGCGCGAGCAGAAAACTTTAAACAAAGTTTATTAAGCCAGATTAGCTATAAAAAAAATGGATGAGAGAGTATTGAGAAATATCGTGCTCGTCAGTGCAGCAATTGCTTTCTTAGCGTTGATGTTTGCAATTGCATTCTATCTTAACGTCCTGCCGCTCACTTCTCCCGACGAAAACTCTGCCCTGACAGACTGCAAAGTCATAACTTACAAAGGAGAAAATGCTCTAAACGTGCTATTGTTTGCCGACGAGAAAACAGCTGAACGCTACGCTGACAACTTCTTGAACATAGAGCCGTTCAAATCCTTCTCAGACAAGGTAAACTTTTACTACATAGACTCTCCAGTTCAGTGCGAGCTCTACAAAGGAATAGCTGTCTTCTGCTACTCGCGAGAGTTATTGAGAAAAGCAGGAAGTTGCCCGCATGATGTTGTCATTACATTCGCAAACTACGCGAGGAACATTCGCAGCTCATCATACAATGGAGTCGTGAGTTTGAATCTCAACCATCCTGTGAGCGTTCTCTGGCACGAACTTGGGCATGCGCTCGGCGGACTGGCAGAAGAGTACGTGCCAGCAAGCTTGCCCTGGGGAGCGAAAAATTGCGTCGGCCAGTGTTCTGAGTTCAAGTCACCAACCGACGGCTGTTTCCAAGGTTGCTCGCGCAAAGATTACTACCGCTCAATCGACGAAGGAATCATGCGCACGCTTGACTCAAATACATTTGGAAAGTTCGACGAGCAACTATTAAAAGACAAACTAGAAAGAAAAATCGCAAAAGGCAAGAGCAGGTTTATTGGTTTTCTCGTCAGAAAGTTGAGCGGTTGCGAGCGAAGTTATTATTACTTGCTTGAGTTGGCGCGCGATAAAAATGGCAAGCTCTCGGTAGTCAGCAAATCCCTGGAAAGAGGTTGTGCAGGAAGCAACGGCGAAGGAAGAGGCGTTGTGCAGGTCCTTGACAAACAAAGGCACGCAATTTTAGAAAAAGAATTTGATGCCACTCTTTTCACCGACGGAATCTCTGAAAACACAAATGAATTGACGGGAGAGAGCTTTGAGCCAGACAGGTTTTACGTGAGCATTCCCGTAACGCGCGGCGAAGAGAGCGTGCGCATAGAAACTAACGGCCAAGCGCAAGAATTTAAGCTCGATGAAGTGGGGGGCAGAGCATGCAAAATAGTTTAAGAGCTAAAAAAGTTCTGCAAGCAACTGCGAACAAAATAGCCAGCGCTCAATTAATTGGGTTGCTAGGATTGTTAGCAATAGCAATCGCGCTTGTCATCGCTTTTTATGTGAGCACCCAACACTTGCTCTCACCAGCGCAACTCTCTCCAAAATTCTCGTGCGCGCGAGCGCAAATAGAGGGCATGGTGAAGATAATCGAAGCGTGCTATGACACACAGCATGATGAAGCAAGAGTTGTAGTTAAAAGTTCAATGCCAGAGGATATAAAATTAGATTCGATAAAATTCTCTTTCAAAAACTCGCGAGGCGAGTCGTTAGGAGTGTGGGAATGCGGAGGAAGCTGCGGTGACTGCGTTGTTTTGCACGGCGATGAAACGCGCACTTACTATTTCGCAATGCCGCGTCCTTCAGATGAGAGCGTCGTTGTGTTGAGCTCTGATGTTTGCGTGCTTGACAGAGACAAATTAGATGTGTGCGAATAAAGCTTAAGTTTTGCGTTCGTTGTTATGCCATATCAAAAATGCCCAACTCTCTCCCCAACTGAAAGGACTCAGCAAGCAACGTTTGACGCGCTCTTGCTC
>RFLC01000173.1 GCA_003694055.1 Candidatus Pacearchaeota archaeon
ACCTTACGCAATTATATGACTGAGGTTTCTCAGTCAGTAGAAGTCAATCGCTATCTTGAAAATGCTCTTAGAAATTTATCCAAGGCGTCTGAAATTGCTGCAAGCAGTGCTACAGAAGCGGCAGCAGCGGAGCAAAGCAAAACTCAGGCTCAAAGTGAGGCAGTTGCCACTACAGAAGAGGTTGTTTCGCAACAACAACGTGAGGCTATTGCTACGGAGCAAATTACCCAGGCAAAAGCCGACCTAACACGTCAGATAGAACTTCTCAGATCGGCGCAGAAGCGAGAGTCTGAAACACATGCTGAAACAACAAAACAGGTCAATGCAAGTGTTAGCGCAATTGCCAATTATGCTAATGTATTGCGTTACAGACAGCAACGACTAAACGAGCTAATACCAGCATTAGCGGAACATCTTGGGGTAAACGAGCAAGTTGTACGCTCAACGCTACGCGCCGCGCAAGCAGAAACCCAAGAAACTGCGGAATTAAACCGCCTGACAGACGCGATTGGGAAATACATAGGCATGAGCGGTGCGGCGGTTCGGTCTGCTCTAAAGCGGAACACGGCAGAAACGCAGCAAGTTTCTCTGATACAGCGTGTTGTCAAGTGGATACGTGAGAAAATACGCGCTACACGTGAAGAAGATGCGGTTACCCGTAGTAGCGAACGTACACAAGAAAATATGGTAAGAGTATTACGCACAACAGTACATCATAGTTACAAGACTGTGCGTGCTCTTGATGTTATGATGTCTGCGTTTCAAGGTATCCAGTTATCAACAGCGTTGCTTAGTGGTAGTTTCCAAGGTGTTGGAATGTCTTTGTTCTTCATGCGTATGAGCATCATTCCGCTTGTTGCTGTATTCGCTTCACTTACGATGGCGATACAACTCGTTACCAAGACACTGGGTGTACTCAAGAAAGCACTTGCGGAGTCCGGGAGACAGGCACAGGATACCCTTGTTCAATTCCGCGCTTTGGCAAACGATACTCTTGAAGGTACAAGAGCATGGATAGTATCCACAGACTGGGCCATTCGTTACGGACGTTCGCTTGATGAGGTTCGTGGTGCAATGACAGGCTTTTGGAAACAAGGCCTGTTAAACGAAGATATGATGAAAGCCTCTATTGCTCTTGCTTCAGCGTGGAACATGGAACTCAACGAAGCAGTAAATGTTTTGGCTAATGCAGTTGGTAAAGAAAAACAAAACGTTGAGTCTTTACGTGAATACGGTATTGTTATAGATGATGTCACAGACGGCATGAGCCGTATGGAAGTGGCTTCACTTGTGGCTCAGGCTACACTAGAGAGGTTTGGAGATTCGATTGACGCTAAACTGCGTACGATTTCTGGGGCATCACAAAGGGCAAAATCCGCAATAGCAGGCTTCTGGGAGACCTTTACCGAGCCGCTGGCCACAGGTGTCATCGCGCCACTGATCAACACGTTTGCTAACTTTGCTGCCAGTCTAATGATGCTTGTGCGCGGTTTGTGGATGTCTTCGCAAGCACAGGACTACTTCAACACCACACTGGACAAGGCGAGAGGTATTGCTAAAAAGTATCGTCCTGAAATAGAAATACTTGGTAATATCGTGCGCCTCGTTGTAGTAGGAGCGTTCTGGATGCTACAGAGAGCGTTGCGCTTTGTAGTTGACCAAATGGAGCGGTTTTTCAGATGGGTCAGGGGTATCATTGCTGCTAACACTGCTTTAGGGCGTACTCTCAAACCGCTAATTGATATGCTCAGAATGTTGAGCAACGCGTTCAAAAATTTGACGTTCACCGATATTCTTACCGCGTTCAAAAAGATGTTTTACAATTTGCTCTCCTTGCTTGGCCCGTTTGGAGAGTGGATAGAAAAAATGTTTGCATCTATAGCAACAGTATGGGAAAAGAACTCTAATGAGTTCATTTCAAACGCATTGCTTACACTGTTTGCGGCAAAACTGTGGAAAAAGTTTTTCCCTAACGCCTCTGTAAATCCAATTCGCGCCGCTATTACCACATTTTTGTTCAACATTATAGGTGAAGCGTTTATTGAATCTTTACCTGCAGAAGATTGGGTAAAAAGTGTTCTCAATCGTATCTTTGACTTTACCGTATGGGGTACAGCCATTGGTGGTATCGTGGGCGGCCCCTGGGGCGCTCTGATTGGTGGCGTCGTAGGAACTATTGTAGGAGTTCTGGACGAGAAACTCGGATTAGGCATAGGTAACACCATACGTAACCTTATACCAAAGACCAAAGAAGACTGGACAAACTTATGGAATACTGGAGTAAAGGCGTGGAATAGTTTCTGGGACTGGGTGAACCGGGAAATGTGGCCAGGAATGGGAGAAATAGCAACATCTTTCGCTTCGTGGCTTCAGGGCGATATTAACTTCTCTACATTGTTGGACAATATAAAAGAGACATTCCAGAAGGGATTTGGTGGTATAGAGATCAATATCCCATGGCTGAATACATTGAAAGAAAATATTCAGAACAAAATAGCCGAAATTAAAGCCGCTTTTCGCGAACACTTTCCTGGTATTGCGGCATATTTCGACAATCTCGGTGAGACTGTAAAAACGTGGGGAGTTATTTTATCTGATATATGGGCCAACATCAGCCCAACATTGGAACCACTAATGCGAATATTCAAATCTCTCTTCAAGTTGCTGGAGGGAGGTTTGGTAAAAACTGGAGAATTTGTTGGAATATTCTTCAAGGCGTGGAGCATAGGCGTTAAGATGTTTTTGAACTCCGGGTTCTATGACTCTGTGAAAGGTTTGGTGGCACTGCTGACCGGTGCTCTTTCTGCAGCGTTTCAGGCAGTAATGATACCTATAAACTTTGTCCTAACGTTGCTAACGGAGGGATGGTCTGCTGCTGTAAAGAACTTCCAAGGTGATGCGGCAAGACTCTGGAAAACACTTCGGGACGCTGCAACAAAAGTCAGGAAATACTTTGGTGACGCGATACGAAAGACTCTCAACCGGTTGTCAACATTTGGTAGTGACCTGCGTAAAGGTTGGCGAGAGATATGGAACGATCTTAAGGACTGGTTTAGAGGGACATTTATTGGTCAACTCTACAAAACAGTTACAAAAGTATTCAAAGATATATGGGATTTCCTTTTCGGCAAATCCTGGGACGATGATGTCTTGGACAGCTGGAAAACACTCTGGAACGAAATCCACCAATGGTTTGATAGCTCTTGGGCGGGTAAAGCACTCAATAGTATTACATCTTGGTTTGATGATGTTTTGAGTAACACAGAAAATAGCCTCAGTGATACAGAATCCGCTTTCCAGTCAGGTTGGAACAACATATCTGATTGGTGGAACAGGACATGGAGTTCTAATTCTGAGAGAGACGTGCGTTCTTATGGAAACAAAGTGAAACGAAGCGTTGCCGGTTACGATGTTGCTTCCCCTTGGCAAAATGTTTGGGGACAAACAACGGATTGGTTCTCACGCTCGTTTATTGTCAATGCGCACGCTAC
>RFLC01000174.1 GCA_003694055.1 Candidatus Pacearchaeota archaeon
CTACGACGCCGAGCTGCTCGCCGCCGAGGAGGAGCGGAGCCGCCTGCGCAGGGAGTTGGCGCGAGCGGCGAGGAAGCGAAAGCTCGCGCCGGAGATCCTCGCTGACTTCGAGCGCCTCCTGAACGACGAGCCCCTGGCAGACGCGGAGCGGTTCTGGGCGTGGGCGCGCGACGAGTTCACCGGCACCGTCCACAAAGCCTGGAGCGACGAGATGGTGCGGTGGGTGCGGGGGAAACCAAAGCAACAACATTACAACAAAGAGTAAGAAGATGAACTACAACTACTACGCTAAATCAAATAATTTAGTGTAGAGCGCTGGAAGGATATTACCAACAGACTCAGAACTGTTTGAAGCACGGGACCCACTAGGACCGAATGTATCTTGGAAAGGGAAACCGAGGAGATACTGACCATACACCCTAAGAATTGGTTGCGCTTCAGAAACCATGAGCCGATCATCAGGGGTTTCTGCCTGATAAATATTTTTCGCAGACCTCACTGCCTTGTAAAAACTGGAAAGAGCATGAAGAGTCTGTTTGACAGATTCTCTAAGTTGATCTTCAACCACCACCAATCCTCGCAACGAACGATTTGTTCTGAGAACTCTCTCCGTTCCTGTTATAACACTTTCTTCCCTATTCCCTTTGATTGCGTCTTGAAGATCTTCTGGTTGAAGACCTGCAAGATAATGAAGCGCCGCATCACGATAAAGTACTTCTTGATGAAGAATATAGGGAAGAATTTTGATCATAAAAGCTTCAAAGGTCATTTCTAGTTCTTGTTGGCCCGAGGCATTATTTCCATTAAGTGCGTCCTCAATACTCAAACCCAAATCAGGTTCAATAGTCAAACCCAAGTCAGGCCGCTTCGTTACGAACCGATGAATTCCTGAAATATCATAGTTCTGGAAGAAATGAAGAGTAGTAAGCAAGTGTTCGTTATATCTGAGCGTATCCTGCCTATGACGCTCAAAAGTTTGTCTTGAAATTGCTAATGCATGGCCAAAACCGACGAGATCATCGAGGGTGAAGACGTCCTGCGTGAAGGGCTCAAGGTTAATACTATGATAGCTTAAAACCCTCCGTGCTTGTTTAAGTATTTCTGCTTGCAATCCTCCTTTTGAGTGACTCGTGAGACCATACCATGGCGCTAAGAAAAGCGCAAGTTCCATAATCTCCGGATCGGTTATTTTCATATTGCGGAGTAAAAGGACATATTTTTCACCCTCATGCTCTGGATCGGGGAAAAAAGGCCTGTAACGCTCGAAAACCGTTGGACTCTGTGATTGTGGTGCAAGAGCAGCAATGAGTTCTCCTTCTCCTTGCGAGAGCTTCATATCCCCTCGTGCTTGGCGAGTAATGCCACGCGCACCTTTCAACGCTACATTTGAGAGAATAAAGGCAACTCTGCTATCTCTTGCTGCTTCAAACAACAGTGAATGGTCAGCATCAGGTTGCAAGAAGACCCTCGCTGAAGTGGGAGCTTTTGTTCGAGGGTTCTCGTATCCAATCTGCTCAAGCCCCTGCGTTAAAAGCTCACGAAACTTCTCATCTTTTTCTTCTTGTGTCAGTGGTCTTCCAGAACTGTCCAGCTTCAATTCCAGCTTCTGACCACCTTCAGCCAATTCTTCTTCAGATAGCCAAGTCTCTGGCGAGACTTTATGCTCTCCCGAGCTTCCGCACGCAATGTTCTTAGGAAGCCTTCCTCCAACTCTGAATCTGGCCATACCCCCTGCAAACACCAAAACATTTATAAATGTTTCTATTTTTACCACTATTTGAGAGTAATATTAAATCAATTGTGTGCCACCATGAGACTCGTCACCATCATTTCAGACTTGCAAGACTACAAAACCATAGCGAAAGCTCTCGAGAAGGCGCGGCCAGAGTTAGGAGTGAAACAGACGTTTCATGACAACTACAACGCCGCTTTTATAGACGCTCTGACCCCACTCCCCGACGGAACAGAAGGAGTTCTCCGTGGAGATAATGATTTCAGAGAAGCGAGTTTCC
>RFLC01000175.1 GCA_003694055.1 Candidatus Pacearchaeota archaeon
GGAATAAAGTGCGCTAGGTTGTTCTAAAAAGGCATCTCGATGTTGCGGTTTGAGTGGCGCGCCGTGTTTGCGCGCCGCGCTCGGCGGGGAACGAGCACGCTTTAGACATCGCCCGACATAAAAAATTTATCATCGGCAAAAATGCTTGAGTTGTCAAATTAGCAAGGAAGGGCAGGCCTGTGCGAGAGCGCGCGTTAGGCTAGCAACTCTTTCTAGTGCAGACTTGAAACTGCGCGCCGCGCTTTCGGTGAGGCGCGCACCATTAAACGTCCACCCTGCTCGCAATCTAGCACTTTTTCTAGTTTGCTGTGCGAGTTTTGTGGAAGAAGCTCTTTAAGTTCACACCAAGAACGCCTGCGCAAACTGGCGCGCTTTTCTCGCCAGTTCCCCAAGCAAAAAATCGCGTAGAGATACAGACAAATCTTTTGCAATGGTGAAACTTTTAAAGCAAGAAGTGCAAGTTAGGCGATGGCAAGTGAGATGTCTGAAGCAAAGAAGATTGAACTTGAGGAATTAGTGGAAACTTTAGAAAAAATCCGCGGGCGTCACACCGAGCTTGTCAGCGTGCTAATCCCAGCAGGGCAAAACCTGAACTCAGTCACACGGCAACTTGAAGGAGAGAAGTCAACAGCTAGCAACATCAAGTCAAAGCAAACGCGCAAGGCAGTGATTGAAGCTCTCGAAACAATTATCCGCGAGTTAAAGAGCATAAAAGAAACACCACCTAACGGACTTGCAATTTATTGCGGCAATGTGTCGGAGAAAGAAGGCGAGCGCGACATTCAGATTTGGATTTATGAACCGCCGAAGCCTCTCAACGTGAAGCTCTACCGCTGCGATCAGGAGTTTGTCATCCAGCCGCTGAAAGAAATGCTTGACACAGGCGAGGTCTATGGCTTGCTTGTGATTGACAGGCAACAGGCAACAATCGGACTTCTCGAGGGGAAGCACATAAAAGTTTTGCAAAAACTCACCTCAGGATTTCCGGGAAAGTTCAAGGCAGGCGGGCAAAGCAGCCAACGCTTTCACAGACTAACAGAGGGTTTGGCAAAAGAATTTTACAGGAGAGTTGCCGAAGAGATGAAGCGCATATTCTTTGACATGAAAAACTTGAAGGGGATTCTTGTCGGCGGGCCAATACCGACGAAAGAGGAGTTCTTGGAAGAAGGAAACCTTGTGACTGCGTTAAAGGAAAAGATAATTGCAGTGAAGGACATTGGGTATGTGGACGAGCATGGCTTGGAGTTGCTTGTCGAGGAGTCGCAGGAGGATATCAGCGAGCAGGAGTTGGTGAAGGAGAAAAAAGCTGTTGAGCAATTTATGCAAACACTTGGCAAGAACAGGAAGCTTGCAGCTTACGGCGAGGAAGAAGTGCGGCTTGCGCTCGAGCGCGGCGCCGTTGCAACGCTATTGATATCTAAAAAATTCCCGAGGGAAAAAGCGCACGAGTATGTGAAGCTTGCAGAAGCGATTAGCTCTGATGTTGTTTTCGTCGACACAGAAAACCAAGACGGCGAGCAGTTCTACAACCTAACGAAAGGTGTTGGGGCAGTGCTTAGGTTTGCGTTGGAGTAGCTCGAGCTAGCCTTTTTCACCTGAAAATTTTAAAAGTTCGGCCAAGTTGTGTTGCTCAACGAGCGCGCTTTAGCTTGGCGGTGAATTTCTCTTTGCGCGAGCTTCGAGTAAAGCTCGTGGCGCTGCTGTCGGCGAGTTCAATTATCACATCATGCTCGCGCAGTTATCGACGGAAAGTTATGGAAGGAGAACGCGTTGAGAAACTTACGGAGCGCACATAAGAGCAAAGCTCGACCAACTCGGCGTCAAAGTGGTGACAATGCGCGGCGCGCGGCGGCAGAGATTTAAAAGTTGTACGCGGGAGCGCATTGCAAAATTGCCTACGCTGTGATGCGCTCAAGCTCAAACGCGCGCTTTAGCAGGTGGTGGCTCACAAGCTCGCCTCTCGATCGCGTTGATAAAACTTTCACTCCCTAGACGATTAACTTGCCTTTCTAATTTCTTTTTCTCAAGTTCTCGCAACTCCGCGACGCACAACGCACAAGTCCGATTCCTGCGCTTGTAGAGATTGCGAAATGCCCCTTGAGCATTTAGCTAGCTCTGTTCCTGGGAACCCTGCCAGAATAAATTTCTCGCCAACTCGGCTGTCTTTGAAAGAGCACGTTTATCTTTCCGTTCCTCTCGCGCTCGACTGAGTAAACATCTCTCGGGCGAAATTCTATCCTCACATGATTGCCTCTCCCAATCACTCCCCTATTTCCATAATTTTTTATTTTTACCTTCTCGCTCGCGCTTATCGGCGCGCATAAACTCTCACGGACGAGTACGCGGGTTCTCCCAACGGCACTCTCTAAATCTAAGTCAGACCCGTTTGCAGTGCGCACAACAAACTCATCATATCGCGAGTTAGCGTAATAAATAACCAACCTATCTCCCTCCCGCAGGTCCGTGTAAGCAATCCCCATGTTCTAAAAAGTCTCTAGAAAAATTTAAAATTTGTTGTGGTGGAAGCTCAAATTTCGACGAGCGCTCTCAGCGTTTGGCGCGGGGCTTTTTGGCAAGCTCTCTCTCAATCTTATCGAGTTTTTCTATCATAACATCAAGTCTCTTCAGTCTTTTCCTGTTTATGACCCAGTTTGCAATTTGGACGATAATCCAAATCACTATCACAAGGCCAAGCGCCTGCAACCAGAGCCCAAGTTGCCCAAGCTTCTCAACAATTTCGTTTGCAATTCCAACAGACTGGTTTAGCACCTTTTCACCAACCATTTTTTAAAATAAACGAGAGCAGTTAAAAATCTTGCGAAAATTTTATGATGCGCTTGGTGTTAGTTGCTTGGAACCAACAACCTAATGGATAGTTCGCACGCTGGGAAACTTCCACTCAAGTTTTTCAAACTTAGCAGTTTTTGTATATACGTTTGTATATACATCCGAGCTCTTGAGCTAACCTATCAAGCGATGCCAACAAACAAACTCGCAAGTCTCTCCAAAACCAGCTCATCAAGGAAGTCGCACTCTCGTGGTAGCTTGCCTTTCATTTTCCTTAGCGACACCTTCCAAAGAAATCTAGTGAAGATTGCTAAAGCTTAAAAAGCACGGCTTTCTTTTAGATTTACCCCCCGTAGCTCAGTGGTTAGAGCGTCCGGCTGTAGAAAGTAGCGCAGACGTTCCACGAGGACAAGAATGAAGCGCGAGCGGCAACCACTTAGCAGAACCCGGAAGATCCCAAGTTCGAATCTTGGCGGGGGGACTCAATTCTAACCCTTCTCTACTCTTGCCAAGCCCAAATTCGTGAGCTTAGTATTGGCTTAACTGCTCAGAACAACTAGCGTTTATTTCTTCAATCTTCTAAACCCAACAACTTGTTTGCCCTCGTAAATCGGCACTTCTGCAGCTCGCGCTCTTCCTGATCCGCTCCTAACCACAAGCAAAATCCCAACAACAAGCAACACAGCAGAAACACCCATGAGGATTGTATCACTCACATTAAAAGGCAAGTTTAGTTTGGATTTTAGTTTTGGAATTGAGAAGAGCGCCACTCCAGCAAGACCTAGCAGAGCGAGCAAATAACCAACTATCTTCGACATCTTCACCTCTCCATTTTAAAGCTCTCCGCGTATTTAAAATTTGTGTGTTCGTGTTTCAACTAACTTGATTGCGCTAGCTGTCTGCTCGAGCTGTCTTTTCGTTGAGAAATTACCACATCTAACTCATAAAGTTAAGTAGCGCGATTAAAACCGGCAGGGGTTCTGTCTCCGGAATCTCTCCGGAAAAATTGGTTGTTTGAAACCAACAACCTAATGGATAGTTCGCACGCTGGGAAACTTCCACTCAAGTTTTTCAAACTTAGCAGTTTTTGTATATACGTTTGTATATACATACCCGCACTATTAAGCTAGACTTCCGCTCCCGGCCTGCTATCTCGATAGAATTCTGATGAAACTTCTTGAGTGTGCGACAATAGCAGAATTCGTTCAGGTTCATTCAAAATATTTAAAAATCTAAATTTGTAGTTTTCTATGCCTCAATAGTTTAGTGGTTAGAACACGGCCCTGTCGCGGCCGAGGCCCGGGTTCGATTCCCGGTTGGGGCGTAACCTTGTTTCCATGCTTGTGCATTCCCACACAACTGAGAAAGAGAAACAATTTGCGCGCGTGATCTCGCACAGCAAACTCCCCGCGCATCTTCAGCTATAACCATTGCTCTCGCTGCCACACAAAAATTTATATACAATTTTCTGCACCTCTCAACGATGAAAAAGTTGGTTGTGATATTGGTTTTGGCTTGGTTGTTTGCTAACCTTGCACTTGTCCGCGCGCAAGCTCAGGAGAGGGAATTTACTTACGTCATTGCCAACTCTGAAAATTGGCAGGATGTTTATTCAGTAATGCAATACGCTCGTTTCAAAGGTGTCGGGAGCGACTTCCTAGTGAGCACTCGCCACGGCCCGCTGCTTCTGAACGGAATCAGGAAAGAGAATGACATCAGGGTTATAACCTCGCGAAGTGCGCCATTTGTAATCAACTATCCCTCGATGATTCTTGCGAAAGGATTTGCCGACGCCGATGAAGTTGTAGTTGACAACGCAAACCTCGAACTAATCAACGACCTTCCGGATGTGAAGAACTTCATCGTTGTTGGCAGAACATACGGATACAGCGCTATAGCTGTCGCGCCTTACGCAGCAATAACAAACTCATGGGTTTTTTTCGCAGACAGGAACAACATCGACGAAATTGATTCAATACTAGCAAACCGCGGCGTGGAGAACTTGTTGATTTACGGATTTGTGGACAGGCAAGTGCGGGACCAGCTTGCAAAATACAATCCTGAGATAATCAACACTGGCGACAGGTTCCGCGATAATATCGAAATAGTGAAGAAGTACATGCAAATCAAGCCAGTCAAGCAAGTGGTTTTCACAAACGGAGAGTTTATCGAGAAGGAAATCATGACAGGATTTGAGCCAGTGCTTTTCACAGGAAAGCAAGACGTGCCGCCGCAAATTCGCGACTACATAAAATCCTCGGATATAGAAGTTGGAGTTCTCATCGGAGCTGATTTGGTTGGGCCTGCGACAAACATCCGGCGCAGCACTGGGATAAGCGTCATTGTGAAGTTCGCTCGCGGCGCGCGCGCGAGAACTGGACCAATCTCACCCGTTGAAGGACTCGACCTTTTCTATTTGCCAACTCCAATCATGGAACTATCTGTTTACTCTGCAAAATACAACACTGCAACTTCCCAACTCGAGCTGACTTACAAAAGTGACTCAAACATCCCAATTTATTTCAAAGGCACCCTAACACCAATTGTCGACGGCGAGGAAAAGGCGAGAGTGGGAGATGTTGAACCAGTCTTCATAGCTCCCGGAGATTTCAAAACAGTTTCATATTCAGACATTGACTTTAACGGCGACAAACTGGAGCTGGAAGTGTTCACGCTCTACGGCGAAGCCCCTTCGGCACTTGAGAAAATTCTGGAGACGCGGGTTGATGTAGAGAAAGTTAATGTGCTAGACAGGTGCAAGATTGATTTGAAAAAAATAATTTACAGCAAGCCAAAGAAAGCGTTTTTTGTAACAGTGGAAAATCCTAGCGAGGTTGACTGCTGGGTTGACGTTGAACTGCGCGATGTCCTTATCGACGGGCTCAAAAGAACGCTCGGCTCTGAAGGCGCAACAGAGGTCAAGAAAGGCAAGTCAGCGAAAATTAAGGTTGAGCAGGAAATGGCAGACGATGATTTGAAGAAGAATCAGTTTGTTGAGGTTATTGCCTACTACGGAGAGCGCGAGTCTAGCCTCGTGAATGCCATCAAAGCCAAGTTAAAGTTGGAGATAGTCACAATCTCGTTTGCAACTATCGGCTTGTTTGCACTTATAATTGTGGTTGTAGCAGCTCTGATATTCCTCTTCATGCTTTGGAGAAGGAGAAAGAAGGAAGAAGAGTTTTAGATTGATTGCGCGCCGCGCGAGTGTTTTTCGTTGCTGTTGAGACTTTAAGTCGGACTTCCGCGCGCCAATGCTCCCTAGCAATTTGCTCTCTGCGCGCTAGAAACAACGAGCTTGCTAGAAGGTGTATATACAAATGTATATACATAATAAATAAAAGCGCGCCTCTGTCGCATGCCAAAATCCAACGTAAAATGGCCCTGCGCAGAATCGAACTGCGGACTTCGCCACGTGAGGGCGACGTTTTACCACTAGACTACAGGGCCAAAAGAA
>RFLC01000176.1 GCA_003694055.1 Candidatus Pacearchaeota archaeon
ACGCCGCGCGCGAATCGGGGCGCGAATTGCAAAGTCTGGTTTGGGTTGGCGGTGGTGGTTGTGCAGACGACGCCGCTGCCGCTAACGCTCACGTTGGGCAGAGGAGTTTATATGTTATCTGAAGAAGGGAGTGGATGTTCCAAGTTTTTAGGGAGCGCTGTTCTGGCAAGCGTGGTAGCTATACTTGGCTTAATTTGGGCTGTATATACCTTTTACAAAAACAATCAAGATACACAGCAAGCACTTGACAATCAATCTATCCAAATTGCACAGCAGCAGACCCAAATCGCCCTTGTGTTGCAGCAAAACCATCTTCAATCACAACAGCTGACTTTGGTAGCCCAGCAAATTAGTCTCCAAAGCGGTTTGACCCCTGTCCC
Organism: Candidatus Pacearchaeota archaeon; assembly: GCA_003694055.1. GTDB lineage: Archaea > Nanobdellota > Nanobdellia > Pacearchaeales > GW2011-AR1 > UBA73. The sequence continues at coordinate 381 of RFLC01000176.1, forward strand.
CAGGTCAAATGCTTTTCCACCGTTGACGGCCACCGCTGTATCAGAGCAGGCAACTCAAATTGCTTTAACTAGTCAAGCGATCACAGAAGCACAGAAAAGCATTGAAGCAACACAAACTGCAATAGCTCTTCAACCAACTATTGTGCCCTCTTATCATCCACGCGATGCCGTCTATTTTCAAGGGCATTACTATCGGGTGTATACTTCGCATTCTATCTCGTGGAGTAGTGCGAAGACGCAATGCGAGAGCCAGGCGGGACACCTGGTTGTGATAACAAGCACTGAAGAGAATAATTTTGTGTGGGGGTTGGCATCTCGTAATGAGTTTCCAACGTGGACGGTGGCGTGGATTGGTGCTACCGATAGTGCTCACGAAGGCAAATGGGAGTGGGTTACAGGCGAAGCATTTCGCTCTCTTGGCAACTTAATAGCTGAGGGGGGAAGGTCTGAAAATTATCTGAACTTGAGATTAGCAACAGGGCGATGGGAAGATTTTCCTCTTTATGGAGAGCAGGTAGGAGAACAGTGGTATATTTGCGAATGGGAGTAGAGCAAGGGTGTGCCCAACCCTGCGTGCAGCGGACGCGGCTACGCCGCGCGCCAACGTCGGCGGGTTTTCGGCCAAAAATCATGCGCCAGCGGTGGTAGCAGGACGGCGACGCCGCGCCGCTGACGCAATCGTTAGGCGCTTTCGCACCAGCCCAGAACGGAGATATTTATGAGAAAAGTAATTTCACAGGGCTTCGTTCTTGAGTTTATCAGCATAATTACACTTATAGTAGCTGTGTTATTGGCATGGATCGGGAATTTGCTCAAACTACCTTCCGAAGCAGTAATCTCGGCGTCCGTTGGATTAGCCGTCGGCGCATACATTTGGGCTTTAAAGTGGGAACTTAGAAAAGAACTTCAAGAAAGAATCGATTTGTATGCATTGCTTGGCAAAATAGAAGATGACGAACTTTACAAAAGGGGGCAATCCGCAATTGAAAGCTGTCGTTTAGAGCTAGAGAATCTGGCAAAAGGAATTCTCCACATTGAAACAGGTCAACTTTTTCGGTATCTAATCGAGTATTCTTCTAAAGCAAAATCTCAAATTCAAGTAACTCACATCGGGTTAGATGAGAAATATTTAGATATATGGCACACAGGTGGTGAACAACAATGGTATAAACACACAATTGAATTAGTACGAAGAGGTATAAAATTTGAGAGAATATTCATTTTGTCGCGCAAAGCGTTTGATTCCGAAAACTTCAAGTCAAAAGCAACCAAGTTATTAAAAAAACAACAAAGTGA
>RFLC01000177.1 GCA_003694055.1 Candidatus Pacearchaeota archaeon
AATCAATTCCACTCCAAGCTTATTTGGAATATCTAACAACGTCACAAAATGTTTCTTTGGAAAAATTCGTATGTTTCCTTCTTCTAGAACAGCAAGAAAACTATTGCTCTCGTCGTATATTTCCGTGGAATTTTCTCCATGCACAATTGAACAGAGCGCGCAGCTCTCACGCCTCATTTTTAGTTCCGATAACGTGCCGGAGCCGTTCTGCAACCTCTTCCATCTCGCCTTCCTCGTATTTTTTAGACGGCCAGAAATTAGCCAAACCATCGTCGAAATATCTCGGAACAAGATGAATGTGGAAATGCGCCACATCCACCCCGACAACTGACAACACAACAAAGTCAGCATTCATTGCCTCTTGGATTTTATGCATCAAGCGCTTAGCAGTCTTGTAAAGATGCGCAACAACCTCGTCAGGCGTGTCAACCATTGTCGGATAATGAGCTTTTGGAATCAACAAAGTGTGCCCTGGATTCACCGGATTGATGTCCAGGAATGCAACTGACAGATTATCCTCATAAATTTTCTCTGCAGGCAACTCGCCTTCTGCAATCTTGCAAAAAACGCAATCTTCCATTTGATAAACTCGCACGCAGCATTAAAAAATCTTGCGCTTCGTGCTAGCTCTGCGAATTTAGTGCAGGCAGAAAAAACAAAAAAACTAGGCAAGCGCGCTCTGAAGGGATTTGCTAGCCATGCAGAATGCTCTCGCCTCGTCGCGCGCCCAAATCATCCGCGCTCGAACACACTTTATCAGCAAAACGCGCTGGCATGAGTTTGCGTGCGGCACAAATTTGCAAAACCATCTCTATGCGCAAACAAAACTCCAACTTAGCCCACCCAAGTTACATTAACCCAACAACTTCTTTGCCTCAAGCATAATGTGCCTCTCTAACAACTCTTTTTTCTTCTCAATTTCTCGACGATAAACTTTAAGCGCTCTCTGGAGCTTCCCCTTATACTCTTTCTCAAGTTTCTTCCTCAGTTCTTTCTCCCTCTCGCTCAACTTCCTCTCAAGCTCTTTCTCTGCGCTTTTACGGATGCTTGCGCGAATTTCTTTTAACTTCTTCTCCAACTCCCTCCTCAACCTTGCTTTTTCTCTCTCAACCTTCTCCTGAGCCTTTCCTTCATACTCGCGCGCCAATTTTTCTCTCTCTGCCTTCAACACCCTTGCCTCCTCGCGCAGCACTTCTTTCTTCATTTTCCGCTTAGCAAGCGCAAGCTTCTTTGCCTCATCCCTCAACAAGTCCTTCCGAATTCTCTCGCGCTCGCGCGCCAACTTCTTCTCCTCCAACTTCCTCAACTCTCGCTCAACTCTCGCGCGCTCGCGCGCAAGCTTCTCGGCATTTCGCTTCAAAACATCCCTAACAATCTTCCGTTTCTCGCTCAGCAGTTTCCTCGCGTTAGCTCTTCTCAACCTTTCTTCCAACCTCGCTTTCTCTTCATCAAGCCGCTCGCGCAACTTCTCCTCAAACCTCCGCTGCACCTCTTTCCTCAACTCATCATGCACCTTTTTCCTAAACCTCTCGTGAAACTCTTTAACCAACGCGCGATATCGACGAGCAAACTCTTTCTCGCGTTCGCGCAAGTCAGCCTTCAAACGCTCATCCATCTCCTTCTCCTTCGCCCGCAGCCTCTCGCTCAGCTCAGCCTTAATTCCGTTAACAAAATCATCGAACTTGCTGTCAACTATCAAACCCACTCCAGAGTCAATCTTAACCTTAGCGGTCTGCGTATGTTTAGCAAACTCTCTCCTCAACCTTGACAACTGCCGTTCGAGTTTTGGAATTTCGCGAATCGCCGCTCGCTCTTCTTTCCCAAGCGCGCTCCTCAGAGAAATCTTCCTCCTCCTTCGCACCTCTTTCTCAATCTCAGCAATCTTCTTTTCCAACTCTTTCGCCTTTCCCGCCACTCTTAACTTCACTAGCTTCTTCCTCCTCTCCTCAATCCTTTTCCTCAGCTCTTCAATCTCTTTCTCAACCTCCTCAACCAACGCAGGATCGCGAAGCTTCGCGCGGATCGCTCTCTCCTCCTGCTTAAAACCAGTCGTGTCAAGCGCATCGAGCTCGTGTTTCAATGACTCAAGCCTCGCAACCCTCTCTGCAAAATCCTCAAACTCCTTCCGCAAATCTTTCCTAACCTTACCAACCATTCTCACCTCTTTTCATTATTAACTACTCTTATTTTTATAACCTTTGCCCTTCCATTCCTCCATCAAGCGCTCCATCTCTTTCTTGTTCAACGCTTTCAGCTTGAGCTCAAGAGCTAGAGTGTTATAGCCTTTCTTCTTCCACTCCTCAATCTTCCGCTTCATTTCCTCAATTTCTCTTCGGGCGCGGGCTTTCTTAGCCATCTCCAAACGCCGTTTGTGCTCCTCCCTAACCTTAGTCAACTTGCGCTCAATCTCTCTGTCCACTTCTTTCGTAGAAGCTCCCTTCTTAATCGCAAGCTTGCGCTGGGCCAGCAGCAGCTCGCGTTGACGTTTCAACTCAAGCTCATTATGACGCTCAATCTCCGCTATCAACTTGCGCCTCTCTCGCAAGAAAAATGCGTAAAACGCAAACAACACAACCAACACAAAAACAAAAGCAGAAACAAGGGCATACACAATTCCCTGCGGCACGTGAACAGGTTGGGCTGAGAGCGCTTGCCGCTTCCTCACGCTCACAACCCTGCTCGCAACCCCGACAGATGAACGATACCTTACCACAGCACTCAAAACATAATCACCCTCGTCGGTAAAATTAGGCACAGCCAAACTCTTGCTGAACTGAGTTTTCCTATCAACAACCACGCTCTCTGACTCAGCGCTCACAACTTTTCCTGAAATCGACCTTAAAACATACTGCAAACGCACGCTCGTCGGGCCAAGCGCTCCTGTGCCCTTGAAACCAGTCAAGTCAAAAACCTTGACATTAGCAACAACTCTCTCGCCCGGCTCAATCTCAACATACTCGCTAGGAATCTCAAGAGTCACATCAAAAAACAAGTCTTTTGTTTCTAACTCAAAGATTACCGGAACTGACTTCTCTTCCTTGCCATCGCTAACAACGACTGAACCAACATAAACGCCTGGTTCAAGAGTGCTGGAATTGAACCTTACTTTCAAGAGCTTCTCTCCAGAGCTTCCGACGGAAAACGCACGCTCGCTCACGCTCACTCCAGGCAAACCCACGACCCTTGCAGTTAAATGCTCTCCAGCCTCACCCCTCACAACAATTTCTCTTTCCGCAAACTCCCCTGCTCTCAAGTTCACTTTCAAAAAGAAGTTCTCTAGGTCAAAGCTCTTGTCATAAACTGCGCGCGCTGTGAGAACATCAAAAGCTGCGCTAGCCCTCGCAGACAGCGCAACAAAAGCAAACGCGCACACCAAAAGAAGCACAAAAGCCCTAATTACCAACACGCGCGCATTGTTCACCATGTTAAACTCACGCAATTGCAACATTTAAAATTTTCCATCTTTAGAGGCTTTTCTCCGACGAGCCAATCGCGAGATTTTGCGGGATTCGAACGCGCGCCAAGCTAGCCACGCGCAAACCAGTGCAACAAGCGCGAGAACAAGAGCAATGTATGCAGTCTTTAATTCCTCTCTCACCTTATCTTTAGCTTTCTTCCCTCTTACAACAGAGAAGCGCGAGCTAGAGGTTGCAAACCCTCCGGGATAGACAATCTCCAAACCAAGCACATAATCTCCAGGAGGCAAACGCTCTGTCGGGAACTCTTTAACAAACTCTTTTGTTCCCTCGACAAAGAAGGTCTCGCTCTGCTCAAAGTACACTTTTCCAGAAGTGTCTTTTATCACATATGTGGCAGTGACATCAACCTTTCCTCTGTCTATCACTTGCGCAAGATTAACCTGCGCACTAACCTTTTCTCCTTGCTCAACCTCCCGCTTCTCCGACGGGATTGTTATCGATGAGTCAAACAGATACTCTCCTCCTCGAACATTCACAACCAAGCTCAACTCATCTGCAACCTTGCCGCCTGCAGAAAACTTCACTTTCCCAACCTTTAGCCCGCCGCTTTCCGGTGCAACCCGCAGTTTCACTTTCCTAGTTTCTCCGGGCGCCAGCTCAAGCGGACCATCTACCTGCAAAATCTCTCCAACACCCTCAACAACTGCTTGCAGATTGACTTTGCTATTTCCCTTGTTTATGATGCTAACCTCTCTAATCGTTTCTGTTCCCTTTACTGCATCAATGCTAAGCTCCTTAGGATTGACTTCCACTATTACTTGTTCAGTTGGTTTCTCGCTCACAAGCGCGCCGCCCCCGCCGCCTCCACCGCCTCCACCTCCACCTGACGAAGAGCCTCCAGAAACTTGTCCCTTGCTTGAAGACTCTCCGACAGCAACTGAAAACTTAACACTTTCTGTGTCGTTCAAATTGCCTCCGCTATCATTCACGTAAAACCTTGCAACATAAGTGCCATCTGAAATTGAGGAGAGCGTGTAGTTGAAAAATGTTGAGTTGAACTTGGTCATTGTGTAGTTTGTTGTTCCGTTGTCAATGCTGAACCAAGCTGCCTGCGCATCCGAGCTAACGCTAATGTTGAAGTCAATCTGAGAAATTGAATAGGTTCTGTTCTCTGGCGAGAGAATTTCCACCCTTGGCGGAACTGTGTTGTTCACAATCACGTAGTGCGTTTCGCTGCTTGAAGTGTAGTTCCCTGTCCCAATGTAAAACGCTGTGACGTTGTAAAGCCCTCCGGAGTTGAATTGAGTCAAGTTGCTCGCCCCTACCGCTGCACTTGCATTGTTTATCAAACTTCCTTCCACGTAAATCAAAACCCTACCTTCATCCCCGCTCGCAACGCTCGCGTTTATCAAAACAAAGCCCTCCTCGTTAACTGTAAAGTTTCCGTCTGTGCCATTCAAAGTTAAGTTCACTTCCGACGCTGCTTTGTTGACTGTGTATGTGAACAAGTCGGTTGAGTTTGTGTTTCCTACTGTGTCGTTTGCCCACATTCTCCAGGAGTAAGTGCCTGCTGCTAAGTCTGTGATGTTGTAAAAGTACTCGCTTGAAACATTGCCGCTGATTGTGTAGTTTGCCAACGCTCCTCCTCCTGTGAAGTTGTTCTCAATCCAAACGCTATCAATCCCAACTAAGTTTTCTGTCCATGTTGTGTTGAATTGGTAAAATTGCCCTTGCGCATAAGTCGCAGGGTCTGTTGGCGATTCTTTTGCATTGCTCCATTGCGGCGGCGTGTCATCTAAGGTTATATTTCTCGTTGAGGTTGTGTTTTCATTTCCAGCGTAGTCAACAACAGTTACAT
>RFLC01000178.1 GCA_003694055.1 Candidatus Pacearchaeota archaeon
CAAAAGAGCAGCTCCAAAGATATTTCCTAACCCTGAACCCGTTCCATCTACATCAGAAAATGGCAGCAAAACTTAAACAGATTCTGAAAAAAATAGAGGCGGCGATCGGATTCGAACCGATGAATAGAGGTTTTGCAGACCTCTGCCTTAGCCACTTGGCTACGCCGCCTGACACAAAAAAAGATCAGAGGTTTGGCAACCCTGATCTACACGCAAGATAGAGCGGGAGACGGGGCTCGAACCCGCGACCCTCACCTTGGCAAGGTGATGCTCTACCAACTGAGCCACTCCCGCAGTCCTAAGACGCACAAAATATATCAAAAATTCGATAAGAATGCAAGGGATTTTTTGCGGGATCTTCACGGATCAGGAGGTGAAGATAGCCGGTCGAGAATCTCTCGGCGTTTGCGCCTCACTTCACGGTGCCGTCGCCTGCCTTCCTTGAAAACACGAACCGCAAGGAGCGATAAAAGTAAAATAATCGTGAGTTTAAGCAAATTCATGCCGTGTACCTTTGTCGAAAAATTTCAAAGTTTTCGCTTTTCCCGGCGGGGAAAATTTCTTATATTTCCACAGAATATACCGAGTACCTGGCTTAGAGGAGCAACAATGGAGACGGTCGAGGTTAAGGATCTGATCATCACGTGTGAGGCGTGCGGTAACGTCAAAAAGTTTCGGGTCAAAGATGAAGAAGATTCCGCGAGAATCTTTCGGGAATTCGTCTGTGAAAACAATTGCGGCAAAAACCTCTACAGCTTCATTACCGTCGGGACGCTAAAGCGCAGCCCGGAGTCCTCTTGAAGGCGGCGGCAATCTCGTAGAACAAAAAAGCCCTCAGCAGCGTGCCGGGGGCTTTCTCTTGTGGAGCCGATGGGGATCGAACCCACGACCTCATGACTGCCAGTCATGCGCTCTCCCAAACTGAGCTACGGCCCCTCTTGTGGCATAATAATAAACAATTGCGCACTAAAAGTCAACACCTTAGTTTGTAAAAAAAAGCTCTTTGAGTAAACGAGCGGCCATCTTTTCAAGCACTTCGCGCCGCGAATAAAACCCCTCCTTGATTTTTCGCTTGACCTCTTCAAGCTTTTTTTCATCCATTTCAGTGTGGTCGCTCATCTCACCTCAATATGTTCCTCTCCTCCTGAGAGCGCGTGTTCAAAATGAAAATAAAAGACAAAAAGCAATTCTGAAAGCCTTGAGAGTCAATTACTTATCGGCAGTTGTTACACAAGCTTTACAAAGCAAAAGAGCTGCCCACCACCAGGGTGGTAGACAGCTCCGGAGGAGGAAGGAAACTGTCGGAATTTCAGTAAATATACGCAATTGAGTGCTCACTAGTTTCACCAAATTGCACGGTCCATGAAGCGGCCGAGTCTTGTCAAGCCACAAAAAAGCCCTCGATGGAGGGCTGTGCAACACAGGAATCCTTTGTACGCCAGGAGGGAATCGAACCCCCAACCTTTGGCTCCGGAGGCCAACGCTCTATCCTATTGAGCTACTGGCGCATAACTTTTCTGCAGCAAGTAAGGTGTTACCGAGAAGCATCGCGATGGTCATGGG
>RFLC01000179.1 GCA_003694055.1 Candidatus Pacearchaeota archaeon
AAATAAAAGGAATCAAAGTCAGGGTTTTGACTGCGAACGAACAAAACTCGGGGAAGGGGAAAGAGCTTAGCAAGGAAATGGAATTGTTCAGCGCATGGAAAGAAGGAGTGATAAAAAATTCGTGGCACGCGTACTGGATTGCGAAAGAGTTAGAATGGTTCTCTTCCCTCGGTGCTAATCTGAAAAATTTCAGGGTTAGGCAGCACACTGCAAAAGAGCGCAGTCATTACTCGTCTGACACTTGGGACATTGAGTACAACTTTCCGATGGGGTGGAGAGAGTTGCAAGGGTTTGCCAACCGCGGCGATTTTGACTTGAGCCAGCACGAGAAATTTTCGGGAAAGAGTCTGGAGGTGAACGATCCGAAGTATGGGAAGGTTCTGCCGGATGTTGTGTGCGAACCTTCTTTGGGTGTTGAGCGCGCGTTTTTAGTTTTCATGCTTGAAAGTTTGAGTTTTGACAAAGCCCGCGACAACTTTGTGCTCAAGCTCTCGCCAAAGTTAGCGCCGGTTAAAGTTGCTGTCTTTCCGATTGTTAAAAACGACCAAAGCGCAGTGAAGTTTGCGCGCGAGATTTTCAAGGGCTTGAAGAAAAAATTTGGAGCTGTGGTTTACGACGAGAGCGGAAGCATCGGAAGGCGATATGCAAGGAACGACGAAATTGGAACGCCGTTTTGCGTGACAATAGACGCGCAGTCCTTGGAGGACAAGAGCGTAACAATTCGCGAGCGCGATAGCACGCACCAAGTGCGGGTTTCTAGTGAGGAGCTTGCTCCGAAACTTTCGCAACTTCTCAACCAAGAGATGGAGTTTGAGAGAGCTGGAAAGCGAGTAAGGTAAAATGCACGCCTCTAGAAATTCCAGACTTTCGCGAGAAAAACTCATGTCGTTTTACAACGAGTTGTTGGAGAAGCACGGCTACCAAGGATGGTGGCCAATCAACTCCCGCTATCATCCGCGAGATTACTCTTTTCCTCGGAATGAGAAAGAGCGTTTTGAAATTATCGTCGGAGCTGTGCTGACGCAAAACACGTCCTGGAGGAATGTTGAGCGCGCGCTTTCAAACTTGCGGAGAGAAAATTTGCTCTCGCCAAAATTGCTGCTTGCATCGGATGAGGAAAAGCTTGCTGAAGTGATTCGGTCGGCAGGATATTTCAGGCAGAAGGCGAAAAAGCTCAAATTCATTTCTAAGTTTTACCTCAGTTTGCCGTCGAGGGCGAGCGGGCTGAGGAGGAGATTCAAGAGTGAGGGGGAGTTCAGGCACGCGCTGTTGCAAACA